>NZ_CAXBHN010000009.1:0-144476 GCF_963975605.1 uncultured Zhongshania sp.
GGGAATAAATTAAACAACCTGAAAGTCGTCATTTCCTAAATGCACCACGGGTTCAAGCCTATATTCCCGGCTTAAAAGTGGGCGATGGGGTGCGCGGCGGCGGTACTACTCAGTCTTCATTTGTGATTCGCGGCATAGATAGTTCCAATATCAGTACGGGTGGCGACCCCTCTGTCGCCACGTTTTTAGATGGTGTTTATTTACCGCGCGCGGCGATTACCGTGCCATTTTCTGATATGGAGCGGGTAGAAGTATTGAAGGGGCCGCAGGGCACATTGTTCGGTCGTAATGCCGCGGCGGGGGTGGTGAGCTTTATTCCCAATGCGCCGAGCCTAGAAGAAAGCGAAGGCTTTGTGATGGCAAAGTTGGGTAGCTACAATTTATTCCGCGTAGAGGGTATGGGCAATATGCCGCTAAGCGATAGCTTGGCACTGCGGGTTAACTTGCTACACAACCAGCGCGATGAGGTGACTGAAAATAAAGGCCCAGCATCACCTAATCCCGGCGAGCAAGATAATCAATTTGCGCGTCTCGCCCTGCGCTGGGAGGCAAATGAAAGGCTGAGCATGCAGTTTGCCTATGATATTGATCGTGTCGATAACGGCCCCCAGGCGCGAATCAGTATTAGCGAAGAGTTTTCTAATTTTCCTGACCCCTCTGATCGTAAATTAGAGACGGACGCGATCGGCGGTGGCGAAACTAGAGATATGGAGGGCTTTACCGGCAAGCTTTGGTACGAGCTAAACGACGTTAGCAGCATGACCTTAATCGGCAGTTACCGCGCATTTGAAACCTATAATTTGCAAGATGAAGACGCCACCAGTGATGAGTCGGTGTATGTTGATACCAATAATATTGAAGACTCGGATATAGCCTACTTTGAAATGCAGTTCAATGTTGCACTCGAATGGGTAGACGCGGTATTCGGTGCCAACTACAGCAAGGAAGATACCTATCAGCAAACCGCTCTCACGTTTAGCTACGGTGCAGTATTGGAGCTGGCATCTGGCATGGCAAGTATTCCTCAGGGGCTTTTAAACTCCCTAATAGGCGATGTGGTAGAGGGTAATTTTGTTACCGAACGAATGACCAATGAGGGGGATTTCGAAAGCTACGGTTTATTTATGGACTTAGATTTCCCAATTACGGACAGGCTGAATGTTATTACCGGTCTGCGCTATAGTAACGATAAAAAGTCTTTTAGTTGGGATGCGCCACTAACGGATTTTGTCGTGTCGCAATTGCTACAAGAAAACTTCTTTTTTAATTCTGATGGCGTAGAAACAGCCTCTGAAAGCTGGGATAAAATCACCGGTCGCGTGGTAGCCAATTTCCAAGTCACTGACGGTGCAATGACGTTTTTAAGTTACTCCACTGGCTACAAGTCCGGCGGCTATGACTCGTTAAATACCGGAACAAGAGAAGCGCCATTAGACCCCGAAGTCGTTAGTAATATAGAGCTGGGTGTGAAGGGCGATTTCTTTGACACCCAAGTGCGTACCCAGATTGCTCTGTTTAAAATGATTATTGATGATCGTCAAGAAGCCATTGAATCGAGATCGCCTGACAGTAACGGCGCGGTGCCGACAGTCATCAATACAGATGAGGATATTCAGGGTATCGAATTGACCGCAGATTGGCTGGCGACCGAAAATTTGCGCTTTGGACTGATTTATACCTACCGCGAGCAAGAGTCTAGTCGTGAAGCGTACTTCAACGCACAGGGTGAATTTGAGGTGGCAGATCAGTTGAATGTTAGCTCGCCGCAGGAATACACCCTGACAATGGATTGGTCTCCGGAGTTTAATTACGGATTGCTGTTGTTCCATGTTGACTACATTTACGAAGAAAACACTGAGCCCAGCAATGAAGATCATCAGCCTTTCTTTAATACCGTCAATGGCTACGGCGACGATACCCAGCTATTAAACGCGCGGGTGGCGTGGAGCACGCCGAGCGGCGGCTATGAGATGGCCTTATGGGGTAAAAATCTACTGGGCAATGATCGCGTGTCACAGCCCGGAGGTTTAACTGGCACTGATATTGGGACCTTCCATGTCGGTATCGTTGATCCTTTAACTTACGGGGTGGATTTTAAAGTTATCTTTTAAGGTGCTTGCTTGGGCTGTGGTTGCTAGGTAGTAGCCAACTAAAAGGTAAGGCGAGCCTTATGGCTATAGGTACCTTAATGCGAAGGCGTGTTGAAGAGTCCTCTAATCAGACGCCCATTCGCGCTCACTAATGTTGCCCTCGGTGAGCGGTAGTCATCGAGCAGCCATTGCATCGCAGACTGGCTTATTGCACCAACCAACGCTATGCCTGTTATGCGCGTTTCCTCTTCGCCAAGCGGCCAATTTGGCATCATGGATTTGCCAAGTTGCAGCAATAATTCGGCAAACTCCTGTATGCGGCTGATGTATAGCGTGTCAATACGCGGGCTGACGCCGAGGACTTCTAACCAACACACTCTAGCCACTCGCGAGTTTTCAAAAGCACTAAAAAACGCCTCAAGGCCAAGTTCAATGTGCTTGGCCGTAATTGGCTCGCTGTTAGTGGTATTGATTGCTGCCAGAACCTGAGTTTGGATTTGGTCCAAGGATTCGGTATAGACCGCAGCTAATAAATCTTCAGTATCAGTGAAGGTCTTGTAGAAATAGCGATCAATTAGCCCTGCTTCTTTACACAGCATTCTGACGGTTGTCGCTCGGTAGCCAACCGTGCCAAATAGCTCTAGTCCTGCGTCCATAAAGGTTTGGCGCTGACGCGCCAGTCTTTCGGCCGCACTTTCACCGCCGTAGGTTCGCCCCGATTTACTGTTCTTTTCAATTTTGTTCATTCTCTTATTTGACGACAAGCGTCATCAGAAGTAAAGTGATGTCGTTTGTCATCACATGAAATTGGCTAGAGCCCTCGCGGGGAGAATAAATACATGCAAGCAAAGCAGTGTTATCGGGTTGTTATCATTGGCAGCGGTTTTGGTGGTCAGTGTGCTGCAATCCGCCTGCAGGAGCAGGGCATCACCGATATTCGACTTCTTGAGCGCCGCGATTTTATGGGCGGGACGTGGTGTCAGAATAGCTATCCCGGCGCGGCGGTCGATGTGCAGTCACCGCTGTATTCCATTTCGTCGGAGCCTTACGTGTGGTCGCAAATGTTTGTAGAGCAAGAGGAGTTGCGGCAATACACCAATGCGGTGATTGATAAGCACGGCCTCCGCGACAAAACTACACTTAATGCCAATGTGACGCAGGTCCGCTGGAATGAGGATGATAAGCGCTGGATTATAGAGACTGACGCGGCGGGTACGTTTGAGGCGCAAATTCTGATTAATGCCTCTGGGCCGCTGAGCACACCGGTTATTCCCGACTTCCCCGGCCGCGATACTTTTAAGGGTAAAAGCTTCCACACTAATGCTTGGGATCACTCTTTTGATTATCGTGCTAAACGTGTGGCCATTGTGGGTAGCGGGGCAAGCGCAGCACAAGTTATACCGGCGATAGCGGGCGATGTTGCGGAGCTGCATGTTTTTCAACGCAGCCCGCATTGGGTCTTGCCAAGGCCAGATCGTAAATTTTCATCGTTCCAACAAAAATTGTTAGGCATTAAACCGCTTTATAAAGCACTGCGCTGGTGGATTTATTGGTGTCTTGAAACTCGTGTGATTGGTTTTAAGTATTCCAAACTGATGCTGGATTTAGTTGCGGAGCGGGCCGCGTTGAAATTACTTAAAAAGCAGGTGCCCGATCCGGTGCTTCGTGAAAAACTCACTCCGGATTTTACCATCGGTTGTAAGCGCATCATTTTATCGAGCACCTTGTATCCAGCCTTGTCGAGACAGAATGTAAAATTGCATGACAAGCAAGACGGGATCGCCTCGGTGAACGAGACCGGCATTCTGACCGCACAAGGTCAGCAAGTTGATGTCGATCTTATCATCTGGTCTACCGGTTATGACGCGACCGACGGGATGATCTCATACCCCGTCATTGGCAAGGACAATAGGCGTTTAGCGAGTGCCTGGGAAGAGTTTCCTCGGGCCTACCTCGGCACTGCCATTCCAGGCTTCCCTAATCTCTTTGTGGTCACTGGGCCCAATACCGGCATTGGCCACACTTCCGCAATATTCGTAATTGAATCACAGATGAAATACATCATTGGCAGCATTCGGCAGCTGGAGAAATCTGGTAAACAGGCCATAGAAGTCAGCGCCGACGCCGAGGATCAATACACCCAGATGGTTCACTCTGAAATGGAAAAAACCGTTTGGAAGTCTGGCGGTTGCACCAGCTGGTACCAGAGCAAGAGTGGTCATGTTATTGCGATGTTTCCCGGCTTCAGTTTTACCTTTAACAGGCTAGCCAGCCGGTTTAAGACCAAGCACCATTTGTTTAGATGAGATCATCAATATGAAGGATTTTAATAATAAAATAGTCGCTATAACTGGCGCAGGCTCGGGTATGGGTCGTGCCTACGCCCTAGAATTTGCAAAGCTAGGTGCAAGGCTGGCGCTCAATGATTACGACGAAAAGGGCTTAGCCAAAACAGTTGAAATGGTACATAACACCGCTGCGACCGAGGTGTTCAGTGCGGTGTTTGATGTTGCTGATCGTTCTGCGATGGAAGGATTTGCTGCTGATGTAAAAACCTCACTGGGCAACGCTCATGTCATTATAAATAACGCCGGTGTGTCGGGTGATGGCAAGCCGGTGTGGGCAACGCCGCTGTCTTCAATCGAGCGTGTAATGGGTATTAACTTTTACGGTGTAGTGCATGGTACCCAAGTCTTTTTGCCGCAGCTGATCGAAAATGGCGAGGGTGCGGTGGTGAACGTATCTAGTATTTTTGGCCTGATTGGGCCACCCAATAACAGCGATTACAGTGCGGCGAAATTCGCCGTGCGCGGCTTTAGTGAAGCGTTAATGGTTGAGTTGCACGATAGTCCAATCAGTGTGCACCTTGTCCATCCCGGTGGAATCGCTACCAATATAGCCAGCGCTCCTCAGCACCAAGCCTTCTCGGACAAGTACTTATCAACACCGCCGGAGGCTGTTGTGCGCCGTGTGATTCGAGGTATACGTCGCGGTACGCCGAAGATTGTTTATGGCAAAGATTCATTTAAAACTTGGTTGGGCGCCAACCTAGTGCCCTTACGTTTGCTTAATAAACTTATCTGGTGGGATATGCGCGACGTAATCGACCGCAGCGACTATCCGCTCCAGCCAGCTGCTATTAAGCCAATTGCTACACCGATTAAAAAAGGGAATGCAGGATGAAGAAGTCCCTAATTGTTGCGATTGCGCTGGCTGCTAGTGTTGTCATTTGGGCTGTGACCACTTACCCGCGTATTGGTGGTGACGTGTTGCACTTGGCCAGCCGTATTGAAACAAGTATTTATGGCTTGCACCGGTCCAAAATCGAGATTAGCGATAGCCAGATGATGAGCTGGCAGGGCGGCCCACAAGACGCCAAAGAAACCGTAGTGATGATCCACGGTTATAGCTCAGAAAAAACCGTGTGGATGCGCTTTGCCAGCCATTTTACCGATAAGTATCAGGTCTTAATTTTAGACCTGCCGGGCCATGGCGAAACCGCCTTTGACCCCGCACTTAAGTATGACACCGTGAGTCAGGCGCAGCGGGTGGTAGAAGCGATGGACGCGCTGGGTATTAAGCGCGCCCATATTGTGGGTAATTCCATGGGTGGTTTTATTGCCGCTCAGTTAGCACTGCACCATGCAAACCGCGTGCAGAGCGCGGTATTGGTTGATGCCGCCGGTGTTGTTGCGCCACAAGAAAGTGATATGGCTAAAATGCTCGCGACGGGTCGCAACCCTTTTGAGATACATAATCGCGATGAGTTTCTCGAATTCTACTCGATGACCATGGCTCAGCCACCGTGGCTACCTCGGATGATCTTAGATTTCATGGCAGATGACTATATTGTTCGTCGTGAGTCACTTACCCGTATATTCCAGGACTTTCATAGCACTGGTCTTTTGGATCAGCATCTAAGTGACATTAACGTGCCCATACTCATTCTGTGGGGTGAGCGCGATCGCCTGCTGCATATTAGTTCCGCAGCGATTTGGCGGAGCGGTATACCGAATGCCGAACTTATTACTTACCCAGAACTTGGTCATATGCCCATGCTAGAAGCACCGCGTAAGAGCGCAGAAGATGTGCTCGCCTTTCTCGCCAAGCATCGTTAAGGCTGACCGTAATCACACAAGGGATCAGATATGAAAACATTTAAAGACAAGGTTGCCATTGTGACTGGCGGCGGTGGCAGTGGCATCGGTCATCATTTAGTGATGGAGCTTGCGCGACGCGGCGCGAAAGTTGCGTTTTGCGATATTGCGAAGCTCGACGCTACCGAAGACCAGCTCACCACAATGCACGCAGACTATTATAGTGAGAAAGTCGATATGGGCGATAAGTGCGCCATCAATCTTTTCGTCGACAATGTCCTCGCGCACTTTGGTCATATAGATCTTCTCATTAATAATGCGGGTATCGCTTCCGGCGACCTCACCTTCGGCGAAGCCAGCGAGCAAGACTTTGAAAAAATTACCAATATTAATTATTGGGGAGTGATTCATACGACTCAGCGCTGTTATCAACATTTGCTCAGTCGGCCGGAGGCTGCCATCGTTAATCTATCAAGCTCGCAAGGTATTCTTGCTTTGCCGTATCTCGTACCGTATTGCACCACAAAATTCGCGGTGCGCGGTTTTACCGACAGTTTGCGCGCAGAGCATCGTATCCGAGGTATCAACAACGTAACGTTGCATACCGTGCATCCCGGTGCAGTGGCGACCAACATTACAATCAATGCCGATCATCACAATAGCAGCACAAAGCATTTTCACGAACTGCTTCAAAAAGGTACTCAGCCGTCGGAAGCGGCGAATATCATTCTTCGTGGCGTGCAGAAAAATATCGGCCGTATCTTTATTAGCGACGGCCGCGTGCAGGACATATTGGCGAGACTTATGCCTTCAGCATATATTGCTGTTGTACGCTTAGTAATGAAGTTGCAGGGCGTTGCGGTGCGATAATTGTAGGGTGAGCTGCGCCCTAGTGGCGCAGCCTTTAATGCTGGAGCGGATTATTTTTCCAGCGCGGTTCGTATTTGCAGTCGTTTGGCATCGGCCATTGATGCTAAAAAGCGAACATTAGCGGAAATTTCGCGCAGCTCTTCCAGCCAGCGCTGACGCCCTGCAACAGCCTCGTCCCCCGCCTTGAGTAGCTCTTGGTTTTCTGCGATTTTAATCGCATTTTCAAAGTAGCTACCCGACACGGACTCTTCACAATGTATTCGCTTCTGCAGCACCCGCTGTTTACCCAGCGTGAGAGCGTGGTTGATGAGATGCTTTTGATCACTGATTTCTCCCACCGGCTGCATCCGTAAAGCTCGTGCCAAGACAAGATAGGCTTCGATAAATGGGCGCAGCGTGCCGTGACCTAGAATAGGTGTTATGCCTGCAAGGAGTTTGCGGGTTGCTTTAGCACCTTGTTTAACGCTGTCTCGCCAGTTGGGCGCACGCTGCTCAAGTTCATGTTCGAGCAGCACAATAAACGCACTTGAGCCCTCGAAGAAAAACTCGTACTTAAACATGTCCCGTAAACGCAGTGCTTCATTGTGAAACTGGCTAAGCGCTTCATCGCCCGTTGCGCTAACGGCAAGCAGTGCTAGATCGGCGATGGCACTGGTGATGAAGAAGTGAATCAGACCGTTTCGGTAGTAGGCCGCGGTGCGACCGGCGTCGTTCGGCAGCATATATACCGATTCGATGCCGTCGTTAAATATATTAATGACACCGGTTGTACCCAGGTCTTTTAAGCATTTCTGAATTCTGGCCTCATTGAGGTTTTGTACGTCGCTGGTGGTCGCAAAACCGAGTTTATTAATTAATTGCAGAAGTTCTTGAATGTCAGTGTTGAGCTCGTTGAATGTGATGGCCTTGTGGCCGTGCTCAAGAATGACATAGCAAATTAATGAGTTGACCGTAATCGGCGTGGCATTGTTTGCGTCGACAGCGAGTTCAAAGGCGATCTTTTGAATGTCTCTGGTTTGCGGTGCGGGGCTACTTAGGTCCAGGTGTTCGCTAATGGTAACGCCTTCACCGAATCGCACATGAATTTTACCGTGGGGATTTTTAAGGCCGCTGATATATTCCATAAACCAAGATGTGGATTCAGGGCGCTTTTTACCGCCGGCTTGCAGTGCGTCGTAATCAGCCACTTCGGGTACTTGGTCGTAAGTAATCGATACTGGCATTAATATTAAGTCGGGAGCGTCGTCGCGCATATGCGCGCTTACCACATAGTTAATTAAGCCGAAACGAGGTGGCATTAACTTGCCGGTGCGGGAGCGGGTTCCCTCTAGTGCCCACATCAAGGGGAAGCGTTTTTCTCCCAAGTAATCGATGTAGTTTTTGAATACAACTTTGTAGACCGGGTCATTCTGGAAGCTGCGCCGAATAAAGATGGCGCCGGACCGGCGCAGAATCGGGCCGATTCCTGGCATATTCATATTGATGCCACCGAATAAATGCAATGGCGTCAGATTTTGATCGTGAAAGATGGTCATCAGCAGGAAGCCATCAATATGTGATTTGTGGGTGAACAAAAAGGCGACGGGTTTTTCAGTGAGAAGTTTGCGAATGCGTTCAATATCGCCGTCGACATAGTCAATATCTTTGTCAAAACCGCGGGTATACATGAAACGGCCTAAGGCGGCGGCGAGGTCGGTACCGAGGGCGCTTGGTTTTGCAGACATTTCGTCTAGGCACAGTTTTGCTTCTTTGATCAAACTATCCATCGAGCGACCAGTAGATTCGCTGATTTTGCTTAGGGCATTAATCACTGATGGTTTGCGAATGACTTCGTCTGAGAGAAGCTGAGGTATTTTATATCGAGCGCCTTTCACTTGGCGTTCTACTTTTTCGAGCGCCAAAAAAGCGGAGCGATCTATAAATTTAATAAGGTCTTCTGTTCCGCCATGTTTTTGGGTGTGGTGAACGCAGCTGTCTTTGAGTTGCTCCAGGCTGGCGCCGTTACCAACGGTGATACTGTAGCCGCTGCTGTCTTTGCGCAGTCGCAGCTGCTGTTGAAACCAGCCTGGGTATTCGCGGTTGCCGGTAATTAAATCTCTCAGTGATACACCTTGCATGTCTCTCGGCGTGCGTGTTTGCCAGCAAATACGCACGGGAACAAAGTAAGGGTTGTCGTTTGACTTGGCTAGCTCTAGTAATTGGGTGGTGGAGCGCTGGCGGCGGGTCTGCACATTTCTTAAGTGGCGGTGGACGACATGATACCTTGAGCCGGCAGGTTGATGTTTGCGTATAGCATCTTCTAAAAGCTTTTTTTCGGTCCGATTAACGCTGTCGATAATGAAAACGACAGGGCAGGTGGTGGCTTCGGGCCAAGGGTTGCTGCGAGTTTGATCCATATTGCTGTTCCTTTGGTGCTATATCGCGAGAGTGCCACTAATTAAATTGTTTTGCCTATTTTTGGAGCCCTAAATAGTTAACAAGTAAATGTTGTGACTGTCTCTATAACTTTTGTTCTATCCAATCATATATCTCTGCGTAGATGGAATATTTTTCCGGCTCTAGAAAAATTTCATGATAGAGGCCGGGGTAAATCTTTAAGGTCTTATCGCTGGACGCGATGCCCGCGTACAATTTCTCTGAGCCTGTTGGAGAGGCCATTTTGTCGTCGCCGCCATGCAATATAAGCATCGGCAAGCTAATGCTTGCCGCATTGCGAATGACCATGTCGGCGGTGCGTAAAATTTCGCTTATCAGTCGAACGCGAATCTTGCCGGTGAATACTCTGGGGTCGTTGCGGTATGCCTCCACAACAGCGGGATCGTGACAGACGTCATTTGCTTCTAGTTGCAGAATAGGGAGTTTGGGTAAAATTTTCGATAAGCAGTGAACCACGAATTTTTGTACGGGGCTGATAACGTCCCCGGTTGCGAGAGCGGCGCCAGACAGTATGCAGCCAGCAAGTTTCTGTTGATGTTGTAATAGATACGCTGTCGAAATAACGCCGCCCATGCTGTGTCCGACCAAGAAGAGTTTGGTGTTTGGGTGAAGCCCGGCTATCTCGTTACAGTATTGATCAAGCGTGGTGATGAAATCATCAAAGCGGTTTATATAGCCGCGCAGTCCCTGAGAGTGGCCGTGACCCTCATGATCGAGCGCATACACAGCATAGCATTGCTCGGTGAAATAGTTGGCGATATCGATATAGCGATTGCTGTGTTCTGCAAGGCCGTGCACCAGAATGATCACCGCCTTTGGGGTGCCGGCGGGTTGCCAATTTTGGGTGTAGATTCGGCAGCCGGATTGGCTGCTTAGGGTGCCTTGCTGGTGTGTCATTAGTGTGCTTCCACTGCAATGTCAGGTTTAGATTCTTGGGAGTCGGCTCTTAGACTGAGCGGCATGCCTAGTAATATACGATCAAGTGCATGACGGATGCTAGTTTGTAGTCGAATCCTTTTAATATAAGGCCAGTAAGCATACTCGCGGTCGCGATTCCTATCCCAAAACCCGTCGGTACTGCGAGCCGAGAGCAAGCTAATGGTGCCGTGATGCTGCCGCTGCGGCAAAATATCAATGTCGCCAGTATACGTTTGCGACTTGCGCTTGGACTTAAGGTGTTGTCGTAATTCCCTCATATCGCCGAAACGACTTTGTCGGTGCCGATCAGTTTGGCGTGGAAGGACCAGGGGTTTTGTTGGCATAGCTTATCCGCATATTGAAAGGCAGATTCTGTATATGCGCACAATATGAGGAAGCGAACTACGTTGTCGGCTTTAAGATGTAAGTCGTCTAGCCCCATTTTGATTCGGCCGTGTTGGCCTTAAATCAGGCACTTTGCTGGCTGGGTATGATTGAAGTTTTGAGGGATATGAGTGTTTGTTCGACCTGCGCTTTGCGCTGAAAATTGGGAGTTTGCTACGTACTATTGGTCGCTGGCAGATGACGACTGCGATTGAATCCTTTATTGTACGCCCCTTTATATCGTTGAGAGCACAAAATGATGGATGACTTCGCTGAGATCCGGCCATACCACGACGATGAAGTCGTGCCGGTTTTAGCCAAGTTACTGGGCGATGCCGAGTTGCTGAATGTGGTCGCAAACCTGCGCATACCCAAGCTCAATCGCTACCTGCCTTGGTTAGTGCGCCCGCTTGTGGCGTGGTATCTGCGTCGCGAGCTGAACGGGGTTGCCGATGTGGCGGGCTTTCAGCGAGTTATCAAGCAGTATATGGATACCATGATTGAGGACCATACCTGCAGCTTTAATGTATCTGGCTTAGACGCCTTAGCGCCAAATTCCGCGTATTTATTCATTAGTAACCACCGCGATATCGCCCTGGATCCGGCCTTTGTCAATTATGCCCTCTATCATCACGAGCGCGACACGGTGCGCATTGCGATTGGCGATAATCTGCTTTCCAAGCCCTTTGCCGCCGATTTGATGCGTCTTAATAAGAGCTTTATCGTTCGGCGTTCAGCCAAGGGCCCGCGCCAGATGCTAGCGGCATTTAGGCAATTGGCGGGCTATATTCGTTTCTCTCTGCTGGAAGAGCGCAGTTCCATTTGGATCGCTCAGCGTGAAGGGCGCGCCAAAGATGGCAATGATGCCACCGAGGCGGCGGTCATTAAGATGATTGGTATGGCCCAGCAAAAGCCTGAAGAGAGCTTTTCTGATTATATTAACAAGCTGAATATCGTCCCGGTGTCGATCTCCTATGAATGGGATCCGCTGGATGCCGCCAAGGCTCAGGAGTTAGTTCATGTCGAGCGCGACGGTGCCTATTTAAAAGCGGAACACGAAGATTTAAAAAGCATCGCTATTGGCGTGTTAGGCAACAAAGGCGATGTTCATGTCAGTTTTGGCGCGCCCTTAAAAGGCGAGTTCGCAGACGCGGCGAGGGTAGCGGCGGTGTTAGACGAGGCAATTATTGATCAGTATCGCCTCCATGCCAGCAATGTGCTGGCGTATATGCGGATTTACAATGACGAAAGTTGGCGCGAGCTGCGGGTGCCGCAAATAACGGATCGCGATGTCGCAGATTTCGAGCAGCGTTTTGCAAAAATTCCTGAGGCCTTTCGTCTAAAGGCGATGGAGATCTACGCCAACCCGGTTTGCAATCAATTGCGTAGTCGAGATTTACGGGCAATCGAGAAGGCGGTATAGGTGCTCACGGATGCACTTAAAAAGGCAATTCAGGATGCGTATCGGCAATTTCTGGATGTAAAAGATTTGAAGCCACGTTATGGGCAGCGTTTGATGATCGCCCATATCGCGAGAGTCCTGGGTGGCGTAAAGCGCAATCAAGAGTTTCAGCGCGGGGGCGGTGATCATCTCTGCGTGGTGGAGGCCGGCACTGGCACCGGCAAGACTCTGGCCTATGCGGTGGCGGCGATCCCGATTGCGCAAGAGAGCAATAAAACACTCGTTATTTCCACCGCGACGGTTGCGCTTCAAGAGCAAATTATCTACCGCGATTTACCTGATATTCTCACCAAAAGCGGCCTGCAATTTAGCGTTAGCTTGTCTAAGGGGCGGCGTCGTTACATCTGTCTGTCCAAGCTGGATCAATTGTTGTCAGGCGCCGACGCAAAAGTATTACCCCTATACATTGACGAGCACATGGCCGCGCCGGACGCCGAAAGCCTGTCTTTGTACACGGATTTCGCGCAGAAAATGGCAACCGGAAAATGGGCGGGTGATCGCGACGACTGGGATACCGTGATTGCCGATGATAAGTGGGCGCGGGTGACAACTGATCACGCCCAATGCACCGGTCGCCGCTGCAGTCACGTTAAGCAATGTAGCTTTTTTAAAGCCCGCGAGTCGCTCACTCAGGCAGATGTTATTGTCGCCAATCACGATCTTGTGCTGGCGGATTTAGCCTTAGGCGGCGGCGCCATACTTCCGCCTCCGGAAGAATGCATTTATATATTCGACGAAGCGCATCACCTGCCCGACAAAGTGATTAACCATTTCAGCGCCAACTTTCGTATGGCGGCGACTGAGCGCTGGCTAGAGCAAATTGAACGCGCTTTGACAGCGATGATTGCCGTGCCCGCTATGGACGTTACCGCCCGCGGCCAGCTAGAGAGCTTGCTTACCCAACTTATTGCCGTGCGGCGCGGTTTGGCGCCACTGCGGCCGCTATTGGAAGAGCTGCTAGAGAGCGCAGAAGAGCGGCAGGGAAGTAAGAGTGTGCGCTTTCCCGACGGTATCGTGCCGGACAATCTAGCCGCCCACGCAAAAAATATGGTCGAGGGGTTTAGCGGCGTGATCCATCAAGCGGAAAGGATTATCGATACCTTTCAAGACAGCTTAGATGGCAATCAATTGATGGCGAGCCGAGAAGTGACGGAGCAATGGTTGGCGACGGTGTCTGCTGCGCGTTTTCGCGCGGAAAGTGCCTGTGCGCTCTGGCGCTCTTACGCCAGTGATGCCAGCAAAGAAAAACCACCCAATGCGCGGTGGATGGCCTTGGTTGAAACGGGTCAAGGCCTGTTTGATATAGAATTGAACGCCAGTCCAATACTGGCCGCCAATGCCCTTAAATCGGCGCTGTGGTCACGTTGTTATGCGGCTGTCCTAACCTCGGCAACACTAACCGCCCTGGGTAGTTTTAACCGCTTTAGTATGCGCGCCGGTTTAGATAGCGATGCCAGTTTTGAGGTGGTTCCCAGCCCGTTTGCACACGCCGATGCGGGCGAGCTGCACATACCGGCAATGAATTGCGATGCAGGTAATGCCGAGGCGCATACCGCGGCGCTAATCGATATGCTGCCAAACTTAATGGCGCCGGATGCCGGAAATTTAGTGCTGTTTTCATCCCGCAAGCAATTGCGCGCGGTGCGCGAGGGTATGCCGGCGGATTGGCAAGGCCGGATTTTGGCGCAGGATGATTTGCCGAAGCACGAGATTCTGACCCGCCACCGCGAGGCTTTAGACAAGGGTAACGGAAGTGTTATTTTCGGTTTGGCTAGTTTTGCCGAGGGTGTCGACCTGCCCGGTAAATATTGTTCCCACGTATTGATCGCCAAAATTCCCTTTGCGGTGCCGGAAGATCCGGTTGAAGAAGCGTTGGCTGAGTGGATTAGTCGCAATAATGGCAACCCGTTTATGGATATTACCGTGCCAGACGCGGCGGTGAAATTGATACAAGCCAGTGGCCGGTTGCTGCGCAGTGAATCAGACGTTGGCCGTATCACCATTCTGGATAGGCGCATTGTCACGCGGCATTACGGTCGTAAAATGTTGGCGTCGATGCCACCGTATCGACAGATAATTGAGTAGATTTTGGCGGACTGAGATATGAGCAAGTATCATGAAGTCGCTGCGGTTTTAATGGATGTTGAGGCCGAGTTACGCCGGATTGGCCGCTGGGATGCCGAGCCGCCACCGCCGGAAGCATTGTGCAGCGAGCAGCCATTCGCCATCGATAGGCTCAATTTCCCGCAGTGGTTACAGTTTATTTTTATTCCAAGAATGCGGTTTTTAATTGAACAAAGGCAAGAATTGCCTCTGGCCAGCGGTATTGCGCCTATGGCGGGGGAGTATTTTCGGGCGAGCTTGTTGCCAATAGAGGGTTTAATGACTGCCCTGCAGACAGTGGATGCGCTGCTGGGCAGTCAAGGTATTAGCGTAAGCAAGTCCTAGTTATTGTTGGGCTCTTCGGCCGCCATTACCATGCGTACCAAATGCGCCAGTGAGCGAACGCCCATTTTTTCCATAACGCGTGCGCGGTGAATTTCGACGGTGCGCTGGCTAATATCTAAGTCGTAGGCGATCACTTTATTCGCCTTGCCCTCGATCATCAGTTCCATAACCTGACTTTCGCGCGGCGTAAGGTCGCTCAATTTAGCGCGAATTTTGTGTTTTTCTTCGAGGTCGGCGCGGTTCTCAGAGTCAGCAGCAATAGCCTGTTGGATTTTGCCTAGTAGCTCTTCTTCACGATAGGGCTTCTGCACAAAGTCCACAGCGCCGCGCTGCATAGCGTCGACCGCCATTGGCACATCGCCGTGACCGGTTACAAATATAATCGGTAATATGGAATTGCGAGTGTTGAGTTGACGTTGCAGCTCCATGCCGTTCATGCCCGGCATGCGTATATCTAACACCATGCAACCGGCCATATCGATGGAGTAATCCTCCAAAAACGTATCGGCTCGTGAATAGCTAACTACTTTGTGGCCAACTGATTCCAATACCATTTGTAGTGAGTCTCGTACGGCTTCGTCATCCTCTACGAGGTACACCGTCGCTTCTGTAGTCATTATTAGGTCCTTGCGGTTACCGTTTTGTATGGGATAAGGCTATCATGAAATTATTAACTTTGGGCATGCTTAATCGGTGAATTAGTCGATTGATACTGGCGGGAAGCGTCAAGACTGGATAAGCTTCCGCCTTATAATCCGCATTGCAACGAAGCAAATGCCATAAAACAACAAGGGTTGCGCATGCGAACTAAGCGCAGTTTAGTACAAATTTATCTTCTTAGCCTAGTCGCACTGTCTGCGATTCCTTTGGCTATTTTCGGCTATATCTGGATTGCCAAAGAATACGAGCGCTATACGCAGCAAAGTGAAGCGTGGCGAGATGCTTATGTTGAGTCCCGCCGGGAGTTGTTGCGCAGGGAAGTAGGCAAGGCGGTTGAATATCTAGATTTTAAACACACGCAGCTAAATCAGCAGTTATACAACGATTTGCGCCAGCAAGTTGCCGTTGGTATTTCTCTGGTTGAAGACACCCGCAAAGAATTTGTTGGCGAAAGTAAGTCGCAGCAGTTAAACCGCTTGCGAACGACAATGGGATCGCTGCGGTTTTTAAATAATAAGGGCTTCTTTTTCTTGTTTGATGGCGACGGCAGGGCTTTGCTACCGCCGATGAACCCCCTTACCGATGAGCGAATGTCAGACAGTGCGACGATTGATGCTTTTTCTAGTCAGATTAAAAGCGCGTTGTCAGACAAGAAATACGAGTTTCTAGAATACCGTTTCACTGATCCCAATAGCCAAGTCGCGACCGAGCGCAATTTTAGCTTTGTGTACTATTACAAGCCGCTGAATATTTATATGGGCGCCAGTATTTATCTGCGCGACGAGCTTAATCGCTTGAAGCGCGAAGTGATCGAGCGGATTGCCGCGGTACCTATTGATCCAGATAACTCTATTTTATTTGTCGTCGATAAAGATGGGCGGCAATTGGTAAACGCCTACGATCCCAGTAATGTCGGTTTGCTCATGCCCGATATTGTAAACGTTAGTGCGAGGGTGGGCGGCGAAGAGCACAGTTTATTTACCGAGTTAAGCTGGCTTGACCGAGATGGTATGAAAAAGCCGGTAATCTCCTATATTCGCCGTTTTGAACCCTGGGGCTGGGTATTGGGTTCCGGCGTTTTTTTGGACGAGCTCAATGTTAAATTGAGCGATGAGCGTGCCGCACTGCAGGAGCGAGTAAAAGAACATATTCGCTTTATTGTGATTATTGCGTTTGCCTTAATGGTGTTTTCAACCTTCGCGGCGCGCTGGTTGGCGCGCCGAAGTGCTGCAGGCTTTACGATTTTCCAGCAGTTTTTTGCTGACGCAAGCAAGCGGTCTACCACCATCAATGTAAATCACCTGCCTTTTGCGGAATTTCAGCGCTTGGCTGAAGACGCAAATTTCATGGTTGAAAAGCGCACCGAAACCGAGCGCGCCTTAAAACTCAGTGAACGTCGCTTCCAATTAGCTTTGGATGCCGCCCAAAATCACCTCTGGGATCTGGATTTGCAGACGGGCTTGGTCACAGTGGGAGAGAGTTTCTTTCGTATGCTGGGCTACAATGCCCCCGCTACGCCGTATCCGGTTGGCGCCTTCAAAAACATTGCCTTTGGTGACGATTTGCAAATTATCGCCTCGGCGGTCGACAGCTGGCTTGGAATGGCGACGGGCAATAGCGTTGAGTTTAGAGTTAAGGATCGCGCTGGTAATTTCCGCTGGATCTATAGCCGTGGCGATGTTGTTGAAAATGATCAAAATGACAAGCCGATGCGCGCCATGGGGATCATGACAGATGTCACCGACCGCAAACGTATAGAGCTAGAACTGGTCAACGCGCGCATCGCCGCCGAAGATGCGCTACACGCTAAAAGTCAGTTTTTATCCAGTGTCAGCCACGAGTTGAGAACCCCCTTAAATGGGGTGCTAGGTTATGCGCAGCTCCTTCAGCGCGACACAGGAATTCCAACGGGCAGTCAGGAGTATTTACGCGCGATAGAAAGCTGCGGTAAGCACCTGCTCACCCTTATAAACGATGTATTAGATCTGGCCAAGATTGAGAGCGGTAATATCGATATTGTTTGTCGACCGAACAAGCTCGACGACATTGTGGCCAATGTCAGCGATATCGTAGCGCACAGGGCGAAGTCGAAAGGTCTGGATTTTATTGTGGATCGTTCGCCGAATTTGCCGGAGAAAGTGCAAGTTGATGAGGTGAAGCTGCGGCAGGTCCTCGTTAACTTACTTGATAACGCCGTAAAATTTACCAGCGCTGGCAAGGTGGTTCTAAAACTACACGCTGATCAGGAAACCAAGCAGTTAATGTTTTCGGTGACCGACAGCGGAATGGGCATACCCAAAGAAAAGCTCCGCGATGTTTTTGAACCCTTCCGCCAAGTTAATCCGCAAGACGGCAAGGGCACTGGGTTGGGGCTGTCTATCTGTCGCCGCTTGGTTGAGGCGATGGGTGGTAATTTAAATGTTAGCAGCGAGTTTGGTCACGGCAGTTGTTTCTATTTCGACTTACCGCTGCTGGAAATTCATGAAAGTGAGTTCGACGATGAATCGCTGGTAAATACGGTTGATCCTGTAACGGAGCTTTTATCGACCGTTGGCGAAAACCCTGCAATTATTATTGCTGACGACGTGGCGGTAAATCGTCACGTGCTCCTAGGTATGTTGGAGGATGTGTCGACAGATATCCGAGAAGCTGCCAATGGTTTAGAGGTTATTGCGCATTTAAAAGAGCGCACGGCAAAATTGGTATTGATGGATTTGCGTATGCCGGAAATGGATGGCATGGAAGCGACCCGCGTCATTAAGCAGGACATGGGGATGGCCGATGTTGCGATCATTATGGCGTCAGCGACAACCGATGAAGAGATGATGGATGAAGCTGTGCAGGTAGGGTGCGATGGCTTTTTACCTAAGCCAATTGGTATTGGCGATTTGCTCAAAGTTGTTGCCGCCACTTGCGGTGTTGAAACGCAAAAACAGCAGCCTAAGCCTAGCCAAGTTGTTAGCAACGCACTGCCCTTACGTGATTTTGTATTACCCAAAGAAGATGATTTGCAGAATTTGAGTGAGGCGGTCGACTTAGGCGACGTCACTCGACTGCGAGAACTATTGCAGCAGCTGCGCAGACGCTGCCCTGAGTGCGACGCCTTTCTTGACGAGGCAGAGTTATACCTCTCTGAATTTGACTTTGATAAGCTCGCCCACTTAGTAGTACAAGCGACGCGCGAGACCACTATTGATGACGCCTGATAGCGGTAGTGAACAAATTTTATTGGTTGATGACAACCCCACAAATTTGCAGGTTTTGTTTAAAACCTTAGAGGGGAGTGGCTACCGGCTATTGGCGGCTAGAGATGGTGAGGCCGCACTTTATACCGCTAAACGAGCTCGGCCAGCGCTGATATTACTCGATGTTATGATGCCAGGCATGGACGGCTTTGAAGTTTGCGAACGCCTAAAAGCTGATCCAGAAACGGCTGATATCGCCGTGATATTCTTGTCGGCCCTAACCGATAGCCAATCGAAGGTGCACGGTTTAGCGATTGGTGGCGTCGATTATATTGCCAAGCCTTTCCAGACGGATGAAGTCTTGGCTAGGGTGCGTACTCATATAAAAATTCAGCGTCTTGAGCGCGCATTGGCGCGACGCAACACTGAGTTAGAAGATGAAAATCAGCAAATATTAAATGCGGTTGAAGAGGGCATATTGGGCTTGGATGTCACTGGTCGTGTTACATCTATGAACGCTCAAGCGGCGGCAATTACAGGGTGGCCCGCCTCCGATTGCATTGGTGAGTTATTCTCTCAGCTACAGTTGTTTTCCGGTGACGAGGCCCTTAATCAGTCCTTGGGTTTACTGTGCGCGGGAGGCGTTAGTTTGCGTAAGGATCACGTCAGCATTAATACCCGTACCGGCAGTATTGCGCCGGTAGCGCTCAGTGGTTCGCCACGTAGTGAGGGCGGTGCAGTATTAGTGTTGCGGGATATTAGCGAGTGGTTGCAGAGCCAATTTGCCCTTGAGCAAGCTCGCGAAGAAATGGACAGCCAGCGTCAACATTTGGCGCATATCGAGCGCTTAAGTACGGGCGGTGAAATGGCTGCCGGTATCGCCCACGAGGTGAATCAGCCACTCACGGCAGTGACCAATTACGCGAGAGTTGCCCAGCGGTTGGTGGCAGATTTGCCCGAGGAGCGCCGCCAGAAAATGGACGAGGTGCTGACTAAAATTACCATTCAGGCGGAGCGGGCGGCGGCGGTTATTCAGCGTATGCGCAGCTATGTTAAAAAGCCCTCGGGTGGTCGGGTGGTGCTGGCATTAAACGCGGTGCTCGAGGATGTACTGGCGCTTGCGGAAGTGGATTCGAGGGTAAACGCAATTCCAGTTCGTTTAATTGCAGCGCCAAATTTGCCGGCAATTTTTGCAGACGAAGTTCAGTTGCAGCAGGTGGCCTTAAATTTAATTCGCAATGCCATGGAGTCGACCGCGAATGCGGGGCAGAGTAATGCCGTGGAAGTAAGCACGTACCTGGATCAAGGTTTGGTGTGTTTTAAAGTAAAAGATTTTGGCGCAGGTTTGGCGCCGGAAATAGAAGCGCAGTTGTTCAGCCCCTTTGTGACATCGAAAGAAGGCGGTATGGGTATTGGTCTGTCGGTCTCAAAATCTATTATGCAGGGGCACGGTGGTGATATTCGCTATCAGGCCAACCCTGACGGTGGTGCTATTTTCAGCTGTGAATTTCCGGTGCATCAGTAGGGCTCATTTCTCATGATCTGTATTTTGCACTCCCGCGTCGCGGCAAGTTTTTTAAATAGCAGGCGACGATCGTGTTAAGAGCGCTTAAATCGAGGCGGGTTAGCGAGCTGCGCAGCCAGCAACAGCTGCAGTATCCAGATCAAACCATTGCTATTACCGTCATCCGCAGTCGGCGTCGGCGTCGCAAACTCAGTTTGCAGGTGGGCCGTTCTGGTGTGGTGTTACGTGCGCCATTTTCGACCTTGCAGGCCGATATCGATGACATGCTGACCCGCAATAGGGATTGGATATACCAGCGTCAGCAAGTGGTATTACTTCAGCAGGGCGACGCGCTTCGCTTCGAGTCGGGTGAGCTTCACGATTATTTAGGTGCGCCGTTGGCGCTTAGGATTGTGGCCGGTGCGCGGCGGGCAAAGGTGTTAGCCGGCGATGGTGAGCTGTGTGTTCACGGTGTAAATGACGATTCGGAGCAGGTGCGTCGCGTTTTGCAGCAATGGTATTTGCGTCAAGCCCAGCAGTTGTTCGCTGAACGCTTGGCCTTTTGGGCTAGTCGTCTTCCCTGGGTTAGCGGCGTCCCGGAACTTCGGCTCAGGCGTATGCGCTCGCGCTGGGGTAGCTGTTCTGCAGAGGGGCGTGTTTGTTTGAATACCCATTTAATTAAGGCTGATTTACGCTGTATTGACTACGTTATCGTCCACGAGCTCTGCCATATCCAAGAGTTTAATCACAGCCCGAGATTTTATGCGTTAATGACTGAGGCAATGCCCGAGTGGCGGCAGTGCAAGGCGGAATTGGAGGCAGTCGGCGCCAGAATCGTTCGCGAATAAAACGGCTATTGCGATTTTGCAGTACTGTAATTGGTAGCCGCAATAAATAAAAATAAGCTACTTTCAATAACACTGGCCACAGGTTCACGGTAATTTGTGAGGGCCCAGCGGCGCGCGATTTGCAATACTGCGCCAACCAAACCGGCGTACACCATACCCTGATCGGGTATGTCAGAAATATCTGCCAATCCCAAGGATTCGGTCAGCGTTCGAATCAAGACCGCAAACTCTTCCATCGCTTCATAGTAGAGTTCGTCAATAGTGTCACTTACCCCTAGTACCTCGAAAAGCAGTAGCCGAGCAATATCAGGGTTTTGAGAGAGGGTGTCGAAAAAAGCCTGTAAACCAGCGCGAGAAAAAGCGGCGGTGTTGCGTTCTGACGCTTCAAAGGCAGCCAGCATCCGACTTTTTAGATAGCGGGTTTGAGTTTTGTATACCTCTGCTAGCAGGGCTTCGCGATTGGCGAAGGACTCGTAAAAATAGCGTTCAGTTAATCCGGCCTCACCGCAAATGCTCCGCACGCTTGCGGCGGCGTAACCTTGATTGCCGATAACACTCAAACCGGCGTTGAGTAATTGCTCGTAGCGTTCGCTGCGGCGCTGGTCGCCACTGCTACCGCGGTAGCGGCGTGACTTTTGGGGCATTTGGGCGGCGTCTTTGTTGGATTTTGCGATTGTTTTTGGCATCTTGAAATTTTGACATGGCTTGATGTCAGATGTAAAGTGACATGAACTATTGTCAAATTGTGCCGCGCTGCTCGGCTGCGGTGAAAAAAGGTGTTTTGCGTGGAATACGATGTCGATTACTTAATTGTCGGGTCTGGCTTTGGCGGCTCGGTGTCTGCTCATCGCTTGAGCGAGAAGGGCTATAGCGTTGCCGTGATGGAGATGGGAAAGCGCTGGAGTGCTGAAACGTATCCCCCATCCAATTGGTATTTTCACCGCTGGCTGTGGCGGCCAATGCTGGGCTTGAAGGGCTTTTTCAACATTAAGTGGTTTAAGCATGTCCTGGTTTTACATGGCAATGCCGTGGGCGGTGGCTCAATTACCTATGCAAATACCTTATTAGTGCCGAAGCCAATTATTTGGCAGCAGGGCAGTTGGGCGGGTTTAAAAGACTGGGAGACTGATATGCCCGCGCATTACGCCACAGCTCAAAAAATGCTCGGGGTCACTGAAAACCGCATCCTTGGGCCGGCGGATATAATTCTAAAGGAGTCCGCTGAAGATTGGGGCTGTGGCGATAGCTTTTACAAAACCCAAGTCGGGGTGTTTTTTGGTGACGAGGGTGAGGCGCCGGGTAAATCGTATGCCGACCCCTATTTTGGCGGTGAAGGTCCAGAGCGTAATAGTTGTATCGCCTGCGGAGGCTGCATGGTCGGCTGTCGCTACAATGCCAAGAATAGTCTCGACAAAAACTACCTATATTTGGCGGAAAAGCAGGGCGCGCAGGTTTTCTCTGAAACCCGAGTCATTGACGTTGTGCCATTAAATGGAAAAGCAGATGGCGAAGACGGCTACGAGGTGACCACCGTCAGCAGCACGTCTTTACTGTTTCGCAATAAACGCCGCTGGCGTGCAAAGGCTGTGGTGTTTGCGGGTTCGTCGCTAGGCACTCAGGATCTGCTTTTTAAATTGCGAGACAAGAAATCGCTCCCTAATATATCGGCGCAACTGGGTCGTCGCGTTAGAACAAATGCCGAGTCGTTGATCGGGGTGCGCTTACCCAATGTGGACAATATGGATTCTGGTATCGCTATTGGTTCCGGAATTTATCTTGACGAGAAAACCCATATTGAAGCTACCCGTTATCCGCGAGGCTCTGATGCAATGGGGCTATTGGTTACCGCGATGATACGTGGGAAGACAGATTGGCGCCGCGTATTTATTTGGCTTTACACCTTGCTGCGCCTTTTGGTGCGCAATCCCAGGCAGGCGATCGGCTCAATTATTCCTTTTGGCCTGGCAAAGCAGACCATCATATTGTTGTGTATGCAAACCTTGGATGGTCATATTGATATGCTTTATAAGCGCCGTTGGTATTGGCCATTTAGTAAACGTATGGTCAGTTTTGGGCCCAAAATTCCCGCCCATATTCCTGAAGCTAGCGAGTTCGCGCTGAAGACTGCTCGCCGTTTGGGTGGTATGGCAGGCAGTTTGATCACCGAAGTTCTGTTTAATATTCCTGCGACAGCCCATTGCATGGGTGGTGCTGGAATGGGGCGCTCCGCCGATGACGGCGTGGTTGATGTGCAGAGCAGAGTGTTCGGCTATAAAAATATGTTAGTTTGTGACGGGTCGACATTGTCGTCTAACCTAGGGGTTAACCCATCACTGACGATCACCGCGCTGACGGAGCACGCCATGGCGTATATTCCCGCTAAGCAATCTCTAGTCACCGAGTCGCCAGCGGTTACAGTGGCAGCTGCA
Source organism: uncultured Zhongshania sp. (assembly GCF_963975605.1). Taxonomy (NCBI): domain Bacteria; kingdom Pseudomonadati; phylum Pseudomonadota; class Gammaproteobacteria; order Cellvibrionales; family Spongiibacteraceae; genus Zhongshania; species uncultured Zhongshania sp. The sequence goes on from NZ_CAXBHN010000009.1 coordinate 23,332, forward strand.
GGCTAGCTCCACCGCCAAACTCGCGGGGCCCAGCATAGCTAAATTGGGCCTCGATTCTGAGTAATTCACCGAGACGATAATGTAAGCCTACCGTCGGTAAATTCGAATCATTGCCGCTGTGTAGCCAAGTATAGCCGAGTAGTAACTGCAGCTTCTCACTAACTGGGAGTAGGCCGCTAAGCGCGTATGCTCTGCGGGACGACAATTCGCCAAATCCCTTTTGTGGGCTAAGGTCGGCGTCTAAGCGCAAACTTGCCCAGTTTGCCCTGTAGTTGATACTGCTGCTGATATGCGTCCGCTGCTGGTAGCGAGTCCCCTCAGGTCCTTCAATTTCTTGCTGATAAATATCGTTAAAGTCTAAGTTGAATAACCAATTGTCGACTTGGTGCTCAATTCCGAGGTCGGCATTGGCTTGGATGCTATTTTCAACATCTCTGCCGCGGTCGAATAGCTTGTCTTCGTCGTAGTCTTCTATTGAAATTTCACGCTCGATAACACTGATGTTTTGAAGTTTTGCGGTAATGCCAATTTGGGTATTGGGCATGCTTTCCAAGCTGAAGCGATAGTTTAGGCCTAAGTAATTTTTCCAAAGTGCAGATACGTTAACGCTAGATTGCAGCTCACCAAGCGAGAACAAGCCGAGAATAGTGGCAAAGCGCAGTCGATTGGCATCCCCTTCGTCGTAAATAAATCGACCACTGCCATTAAATTCAGAGCCCCCGACTACCACCCAATTTTTGTCTTGTGTCAGCAGAGCGAAGTGACCGCCGGCGGCAAAACTGGTGATGTCATTATCGGCATTCTCTAATTGTTCGACCAGCTCGGTTTCGTCGCCGGGAATAACCAGAATGCCTCTCGATCGTCCATCTAAAGCGACCCCTTCATCGTAAATGTTTTTCAAGTTGTCTAGCAGGCTGTCAGCGTCGTTAACAAAACCGTAGCCATCTCCCTGCAGCGCTGGCTCAGAATGCGAATTAATTGCGGGGAATGCGGCGGAGCGGGTATGTAAGGAGCTTAGTCGCTGGTCGCCAGCGCTATCGGCGGTCACATGTGTCGATATTAATATGCTGCAGATCAGCAATATTTGCCTTAAACGGAGGTCGGTAAATAGGGGCAAGAGTGTATTCATCCTGTTGGCGATATTGTTTTTGACCGGCTTGGTCCGTCTTTACTAGGTGAATCGGCAGAATAGTGGAGCCAGTAGAAGGTGGCAAGCACATTGGGCTTGTTTTGTGTGATATCTCCTAATCATCGATATGGTCAAAGGCTTCGCTGAGCACAAATTACATTGTTCTGAGGCCTTGGGCCGATACAATAATAAAGCTGGTGAATGCATTAAATGGTGATGTCTCAAGTTAAAACGATTAGCTTTATCCTCTTTGCTTAAAACTATTCGCGCCCTGGTGGACGGCTTGTTTGCCCTAGGGGCTTGGCGATTTACCAGCGAACAGCCTGTTGCTCGTAAGTACGTCATGATTGTTGCCGTCGAGCGCAGCAGTCATCATGATTTTGTCAGCTAAATGGTGGTGTTATTTTAAGATACTGAGGACATGGTCTTGATCATTGCTCCTGAGGACACGCGAAGCAACGTTCAGGAATGGAAGGGCGGTTTTTACCATATTGCGGCAGGTGCGGATCTGCCGGTCTTGGCGGCTCAGCTAGATTATGCGAAAAAATATGTCGGTATTGCGCAGGAATATAGGCTGATGGGCGATTACGTTTGTAATATCGAGCGGATCCAAGCGTCTCATCGCGACGTAACGGCAACGTACCCAGAGCAAGGTAGTAGCTGCGTAAAATCACTATAAATTAGGATAGTTGTTGTTTATAGGTCTATATTTATGCTGGGCGAGCTTAATTCCGGCGTTCTGAGTTTGTCGAATTAGACGTTTTACACGCGCCATCTAGTCTTGGGTTCCCGCCAGCCTGTGAAGTTTTGCGGCCAGCTAGGTGAAATACACAGTGGTGTGTTTGGATTTAGCTTGCTATAAAGATGAACGACATTATGAATGTGCATAGCTACGTTCTTCGGCTGCGTATTGGTAGATAGTAGGCAGCGCGCAAATTATGGATTGGTGAAATGTCTGACTTAATGAATTTTTTGCTAGGCCCAGAAATGCCCCCCCATGGGCATTGCTATTTGTGGAATGAAGATTTGGTGCTTTTACACGTCACTAGCGACGTGTTGATCACGTTATCTTACTTCACGATTCCGATTGCCTTAGTTTATTTAGTTCGCAATCGCGACGATTTAAAATTCAATTTTATATTCGTGATGTTTGCGGTCTTTATCTTCGCCTGCGGTGCGACCCATCTTATTAATATATTCAATGTGTGGTACGGCGCTTATTGGCTTAGTGGCATTGTTAAATTGATCACCGCGATTGCCTCTGTTGGAACAGCCATTGCCGTGTGGCCATTAGTTAAAAAGGCTTTGGCGCTGCCCAGTAATCAACAGTTGTTAGATTTGAATCAAAAGCTGCGTGATGAAGTTGCCGACAATGTTAAGCAGCGGGCGGAAGTGGAGCGTTTGTCTAAAGATTTACGCCAGTTGGTGGATGAGCGCACCGAAGAGCTTGCCGAGACGCGGGTGATGAAAACCCTGCTTGAACAAAATCAGATCTCTCTCGAGCGTTCTAATACAGCACTTGAACGTTACGCAACGGTGACCTCGCGGGATATAAAAGAGCCGCTGCGTTCAATAGCCGTGTTTGGTGAACTATTATCAGATCGCTTAATCGACCGCTTGGCGGAGGACGAAGCCAAGTGGTTGACGATGATGGTAAAGTCGGCCAAGCAAACAACGTCGATGATCGATGACTTGCACGAATACTCGAATATGAAGCTAGTTAGTGATTTCGAGCCATCATCTCTCAACGACGCTCTAGAAAAAGCGCTCGCATTGAATGCCTCGGAACTGAAAAAATACGGAGTGAATTTAAAGCGTGATTCGCTCGCAACAGTTAGGCTGCCAATCGAGATCTTAACGTTGTTGCTATCTAAGCTGCTGGATAACGCGATTAAATTTAGTAGAGACGAGGGCGAGCCGACAATAGAGATTGGGCCATTAAATGATGGCGATAGCGGTGAAATTGGGTTCTATATTCGCGACAACGGTATTGGCATTGCACCCCAGTACAGCAAACGTATTTTTGGTGTTTTCGAACGGTTGCACGGTGAGAAAGAGTATGAGGGCAATGGCATTGGCTTAGCGATTTGTCAGCGTATCCTCGATGAATATGAGGGGCGAATAACGCTTCATAGCGAGGAGGGGCAAGGTGCTGAATTTAGAGTATATCTGCCCGCCGCGTAACCGCGTGTTCAGAGCCGCGCTGGGCCTTACTCTCCTGAGTTCGGCTGCTTAATTCGCGAAAATACCATGTCCGCCATGGCGTCGTCGCCGCGCCATAACTGTTGTGCCAGGGCTGCACCGGTTTGGCGGCTGCGGTCGAGGTGGCGGCGAAAACGTCGACAGTGGCGACAAATCATCAGGTGCGCGCGAATTTCAAGCCGTTTCCAGCCAGTGTGCTGGAAATCGATATCGTCGCTGGCGAGATCGGTAAATTGCCTGCAGTTTAGCATTCTCCCGTCTCCTGATAATGATTGATGGTTTTCATAAGTTGTAATCTCGCCCGGTGCAAAATCACTCTAACATTTGCCTCGCTAAGTGCGAGTAGATCGGCGATTTCCTCCAAGCTACTTTGCTCAACATCGCGAAGTAAAAACACGGCTTTTTGGTTTTCCGGCAATATTGTTAAGGTATGTTCTATACAATGTCTTAGCTGATCCTCTTGAAGCATGAGCTCCGGTGTATTGATGTCCCAGTGCGATGGGGGATTTGCCCAGTGCCCCCCGTCATTAAAACTATTCGCGTCAAGTTCGGGGCGCACTTCTTCGATATCCCCAAAACTACTGTGACGCTTTTCTCGGCGCAGCCTCGATTTAGCTTCGTTGCTCACAATCTGGATCATCCACGTCGACAGGCTAGACCGCCCCTCAAATTTAGCGATTGCTTTGTAAATGGAGCTCCAGGCTTCCTGGGTGACGTCTTCCGCAAAAACATCGCCGACAATGGCCCTGGCAACGATAAGTAATTTCGGGTGATAGCTGCTGATAAGCTGCTTAAACGCATTGTTGTCACCCGTTTTAAGGCGGCGAATAAGTTCTTGATCGTCGGCGGGTAAAGACACGAGCATATCCAATAACTGATTAAGCCCCTAGTGTCCCTGATCCTCCTGCTTTCAGGCAACTGTTCACCGCTATGTATTCCTCTTTATTTCGTCACTGTACGATCTAGCCAGTAATCCGCGCTAACAAAGCGACCGCCACCCATTACCATTAGGGCGAGCAACATAACAAGGTAGGTGACCGCAAATTCGATGCCGTTGTTCAGTACCACGAAATTGCCACTTGATGTCAGCCAGTCATAATTTCCATGGGTTTCAAGTAGCGAGCGCGCTGCGGTAAGTTTCTCTACCGAGTCAAGCACGCGATCATTGGCGAAGGGGGCGCTGGCGTCGGCAATAGCCTGCCAGCCATTGCTCCAGTGCACGGTGGTGGCGGCCACGATCATCGTCGCGGCTAAAGGTATAGAAATCCAGCGTGTCGCAAATCCGACCAACAGCAATAGTGCTCCGCCCACCTCTGCGGCCGTTGCTAAAAAGGCCATTCCGTAGGGAAAGGGTAATCCCAAGCCCCAGTCACTGTTGCCAAACCACTCGGCGGTGGCTGAAAAATGCATCATCTTGCTGCTGCCAGCCATCCAAAATACGGGTACCAGATAAAGACGCAGCGCCAGTGAGGGAAGGCCATCCAGCGGTGCCACCATTTTCGCGATAGCAGTCTGCAGGTCGCGAATTGTGTTTATAAAATCTAGCATTGAGTTTACTCCGTATAGTTACCAGCATTGCGCTATAGTCGTTTGTCGGAAACCATCGTGTCGGTTTATGCGATTAAGACGTGCGGCGACAAGTCTTGTTACAGCCGGCGGCAAGAAATTTATTTTCACGACGGTGTAACAGATGGTTTTTAACTGTCTCTAATAAGTAGAGTCGCAATGCTGCGGCCAAATAGATCTTTTAACTGATTACAAAGGTGATGACATAATGAAAAATACTGCGATGACGGCACTAGGTGCAGCCATGTTAGCTTCTTCAATGGCCTCAGTTGCCGTTGCAGATACCAACCCATTTGCGGCTAAAGTAATGAGTAGCGGTTATCAGCTTGCTGATTACGCTAAAGATGCAGAAGGTAAATGCGGCGAAGCAAAATGTGGTGCAGAGAAAAAAGACGGCGAAGCGAAATGTGGCGAAGCCAAATGCGGTGCAGATAAAGCAGCTAAAGAAGGCAAGTGCGGCGAAGCCAAATGCGGCGCCGATAAAGCAGCTGACGAAGGCAAGTGCGGCGAAGCGAAATGTGGCGCTGACAAGAAGTAATTGTTAAATCCCAAGCTCTTCCTTCGACGAGGAGCTTGGGGCTACTCACTATCCCCTTCTATTTCTAGCACTTGACTAGCAAACGTCTACTCGGCTCATTATAGTATTGCTGCATTCTGCCGGCACCGTCGGTCATTTCGCCTGCGATTAATATAAGAGAGCTTTGCTTGCTAACCCTCAGCCTTGAACGAAAACAATTACTAAGTGGTTTATTGCTGTCGCTGGTGACTGTCTTTTTTTCAAGCACTGTTGCGGCGGTGGGCAAGCATGTGTCGCAGGAGGTGCATGTCTCCGCCATTGTGCTTGTGCAGTACGGCATTAGCTTTTTATTCGCGCTACCCGCAGTGCTGCGAGCCGGCCGCTCAGGTGTGACAACAAGTCGTCCCGGCTTGCATATTGTAAGGGGGGTAAGCGGCTGCGCGTGTTTCTATTTGTACTATATTGCGCTCAGTAAAATATCACTGGTTGAGGCAACCTTGCTGCGATCGTCTGCGCCGTTAATGGTGCCATTGGTGATCTACCTGTGGTTTAGTGAACGGCTTCGCAAGGAAACCTGGCCGCCTTTGGTAGTGGGCTTTGTCGGGGTGGTCCTTGTGCTTAAGCCAGGTTTTACTGGCTTGAGCTTGTGGCATTTGTTGGCGCTGCTATCAGGCTTAGGGCTGGCGGTATCGATGGTCAGTACCCGAGTGTTGGCTCAGCATGAGCCGCAAAACCGTATTTTATTTTATTATTTTAGTATCTCCTTGTTGGTTAGTCTGCCGTTTTTCATTTGGAACTATCAGCCTATTCCCCTATCTGCTTGGCCGGGATTATTGTATATGGGCGTCGCTATTTACCTGAGTTTTGTCATGTACACCTTGGCATATCGCTATGTATCTGCGGCCGCCTTAGCACCAATAAGCTATTTTGGGGTTGTGTTTAGCGGCCTATTGGACTGGTTAATTTGGGATCATATTCCCGATGTGCTAACACTATTCGGTATCGCTTTTGTGGTCTCGGGTGGGGTGCTGGTTCTCAGGCATAAAGCGACACCTGCGCCAGCTTAGGCGCAGAGTATCGGTTTTTAAGGGACACTTAGCTTTTATATAGCGGGGAAAGCGCTGGTTCAGCTGCGTGTGTCGCTGGTTTGCTGCGCGCCTTTTTGACTGCGTTTATGATAGTGCTAGGGTCTATGGTAATCGCCTGCCCAGAAAATAAATGGGCGTCGAGTCGTCGGCATGGCTCTTCAAGTTCAGGTATGGCTTTCGCTATCTCGCTCAATGTCATCGCGCGCTTAAAGTGGCAGCTTGCCCAGTGTGTTAGGGCATTGCGTAACTCTTTGTGCTCAGCCTTAATTTTTAGGCAGCGCTCCAGTGATTTGAAAGCCTTGCTCTCGTTTTGAGTACTACTTTCCGGCGCGCTAATCGGGCTGGCAGGGCGATGCCGTCCACGCCACCACGCTGCCGCAAAAGCGATATTGCTGAGTAACAACATGGCGATAACAGCCCATAGTAGCGAGGAGTTATGCGCTTGTGGGCTGTCGACGACATTTGCTTCAGTAGTGTCGTTATCGGCAGTGGGATTATTGACTTTATCGGTGGCATTGTTCGAGGCAATTTCGCCAATAGTGATCTTGCCGTCGCTGGTGTTTGTCAGCGCGGGCGCTACTGTGAATCGACGCTCAGGAAGTACGGCAAATTCCGCGCTGTCTGTATCGGTATTCCACCATGCAAGACGAACCTCTGGAAGCACAAATTCGCCAGCGCGAGTGGGAATGATAGCAAGGGATTCACTGCGAATCCCGGTCCAGTGCGATTGCTCGTCACCTTTTTCAATTTTGGCTTGGTCTGGATAGAGTTTGGCATTCTGTAAATCTATAACAGGTAGCGCCGGCAGTTGTGAGCCTAGCAGGCCGTCAGCGTTGATATTGATAGTGCGGGTAACAGAGTCACCGACTTTAAGTTTGTCGGGATCCTTACTCCAGCTTTCCTCTATTTCAATTTCTTTGGCTGGCAACCATACCGAACCTGTAAATTCCGCTGGCGGCGGTGAAACTTTTACCCGGTGTTGGCCGCTGCGTTTTACCACCAATCTGCCCGGGTCGAGCATCGAGGGTCGGTAGCCTTCAACCCGCGCTTGCAAGGTAAGGCTGGGAATGGAGAGCGTGCCACTAACTTGTGGGTATATGCTGTAGCGCCGTTCGATAACTTGAAAGTAGCGACCGTTGATTAGAGTTTGATAGCGTTGCTCGCCATTGGCCTCAACCACGGCATTGTCGACCTCGGGCGCGTCTAGCGAGGCGTCGAGTATATTCACCGAGGTAAATATTTTCACGGTGTACTGCAGCTCCTGCTGCACGTAAGCATTGCGAGGGGTGATGTCAGATTCAAGATAGATGCTATCGCTATTGGCTTGTTGAGATTTTGCGGCCTTGCTTACCGATATTGTGATGGGGCGGGTTTTGTACTTTCCCATCGGAAGAGCAGGTATTGTCAGAGTGCCTTCGCGTTTTGCGACAAGGGTATAGTCCCATTGCCGGCTACTATTCACCTTGCCATTGATAATATTGGTGCGGCTGCTCTGCTGCTTATTAATAATGTGAAAGTCTGCATCTAGCGCACTGACATCCGGTTCGCCGGAAAACAAAATACTGTCTGCCACCAGCGACAGGGTGAAGGTTTCTTCGCTGGAAACTTGATTGCGATCAACGCTGGCGCGCACATTGGTTTCTGCGTAGGCGTTGTTCATCTGGCACAGGAGTAGTAGCAATACCGCCAATATTGGGCGAGTAAGGATATTGAGGAGGCTGTTTGGCATAAACGCTTTCCTGCGATGCGTATGGTCTGCTATCGAATTAATAGGGTGCATAGTCTTCATTACCACCTTGCTGTTCACCGCGCTGCTGACGTTCTAAATGTTGGTAGCGAAATTTATTGCGCAATAAATTCCCCGGGTTGTCAGGGATTTTTCGCAGCCATTGCTCACGAGCCTGCTCCTCTTCGGTAAGCGGCTCGTCGCTCTCCATGGCAGCTTGCGCAGTTTGTTTGTCGGCAGCTTGGTCCTGTGTCTTGTTGTCTTGATTGGCTTGCAAGGCGTTCTGAACGGCTTCGTTTTGTTCGGCCGCCTGCTTGGCATAGTCTTCTGCTAACTGTTCTTGGCGCTCCCGCGCTTGATCTTCTTCGGCCTTAGCCTGTTCACTTTGTTGCTCTGCCGATGCTTGCTCACCATCATTTTGCTCGAGGTCGTTTTCCTGTTGATCAGACGATGAATTATTTTCTTGATCCGCCTCTTGCTCAGAATTTTGATTGTCTTTGTTCTGCGAATCACCCTGTTGATTTTGTGACTGCGAGTCTTGCGAATTATTTTCATTAGAATCTGAACTTTCAGATTCAGAACTCTCTGAGTCTGAATTTTCGCTATCTTGATTCTGATTATTCTCACCTTGGTCTTGCTTCTGCTGATCTTGCTTGTCTTTTTGGTCTTGATTCTGGTCTTTTGATTGCTGCTGATTTTGTTCTTGTTGTTTTTTTAGATCTTCTACTATTTTCTTATTTGTTTGAGCATCAATAAGATCCGGATTTTTTTCCAGTGCGGCCTGGTAGGCGGCAATGGCGTCATCGAGTTTGCCGGCCTTGGCAAGCGCGTTCCCGCGGTTGTAGTGGGCGTCAGCGGAGTCAAGCTGGGAGTAGCTTTGTGCGGCGGCTTCAAAGTCACCGGCCCGATACTGCGCAGCGGCTTTCCATTCAGGATTTTCAAATTTTTCAGCGGCGGCTTGCGGCTCAGTTGCTAGTATTTTTGCCGCTTGCTGATCTGGGGTCTGCCACAGATCAGCAAACTCAAAGGCATTGGCCTTGCTGGGTTGAAGGATAAGCAGAGCCGGAAGTAGCAGGGGTAAAAAGCTGGCCAGCCAGCTTTTACGAAAACCGAGCAGCGCAAATGGCAGTAGCAATAATACCAGCCAAGGGCCGGCGTCTTTCCATTGATCATAATTGCGTTCAGTGCGGCTATCCGCTTCGGCGCTCAGACTTGTAGCGGTATCGACGGAGAGCGCTTTTATATCGCTGTCGTCTAAACTGAGTTCTCGGTAATCACCGCCGCCCGCCGATGCAAGGCTTTGTAATTCGCCTACGCTCAGTGCCGGGACAATAATGTTGCCGTCGTTGTCCCGTGCAAAGCCACCGCCTGGTAAGGGAATGGGTGCGCCATCCTTGGTGCCGACAGCAAGTACCGAAAGGGGGTAGTCGCTGTTGCTAAGGAAGGATTTTATGCCATCAAGTTGTCGACTATTAATGCCGTCACTAATGAGTAATATCCGGCCATTCGCGCCACTGCGATCCAGCAGGTCTTTGGCGAGGCTAATTCCTGCGAGAGGGTTGCTGCCGGGCAGTGGCATCATGCTGGGATTAAGGCCGGGAATCAGTGTGAGTAGGGTGTTTACATCGTCGGTGAGTGGCGCCACAACAAAAGCGTCGCCGGCAAATACCACCAAACCGGTTTGGCCGTCGCGCCGTAAATGTAAGATGTCGCGCAACTTAAAGCGCGCCTGACCCATGCGCGAAGGTTGTATATCTTCGGCCAGCATCGATGGCGATAAATCCAACACGACCACTAGGCCGTCGGTATTTTTATGGAGGGGCGACGGGGCTTTCTCCCAGGCCGGCCCTAGCAGTGCCAACCACGTCAGCACGGCGGCGAGAAGTAAAATAAGCGCAGATTGGCGGGGCTTGCCACTCGGTTTGCCGTCGAGCAAAAAGGGTAATAGAGCCGGGTCGATATGCTTTTGCCAACTGCGTTGTTGAAATTGCTGGCGGCTGAGGAGCAGGGCGCACATTAGCAGCGGGATAGCTGTCCACGCTAGCTCCGGTCGAATCCAGTGTAATTCCAGGCCGGCGATGTTCATGCAGCCCCCTCGCTTTGTCCGCGTGTATTAAACGGCCAGTTGCGGCTCAGTGCTAACAACAACATGGCGGCAGCCGCAAAAAATAGCGGCCAGTGCAGCAGCGATTTTTCTGGGCGCAGCATTTCCTGTTCTTGTTCAACGGGTTCTAGTGCGGCAATGGCATCGTAGGCCGCTTGGAGTTCGGCGGGGTTGCGAGCGCGAAAATATTCGCCGCCGGTTTTGCTGGCAATGGTTTGCAGCGTGTCTTCGTCTAAATCGGCAGAGGGGTTTACGGTGCGCGCGCCAAAGCTGCTGCCAAAGATGCCTGGCACTTTCATTTCAGTGGCGCCAACACCAATGGTGTAAATTTTAATTTTTTCCGCGGCGGCGAGCTCGGCGGCTTTTAGTGGTTTTAAGGTACTGGCGGTATCTGCACCGTCAGTGAGCAAGATGAGTACGCGGCTGTTTTCCGGCCGTTGACGCAGCCGTTTTATGGCAAAGCCGATAGCGTCACCAATGGCTGTCTGCTTGCCTGCAAAGCCCACTTGGGCTTCATTCATCAAGGTGCTGAGGGTTTCTAAATCGAAGGACAGCGGAGACTGAATATAGGGATTGGAGCCAAACAAAATCAGTCCTAACTTATCTCCCTGGCGTTGCCGAACAAACTCATTTACCACCGCTTTGACCACGGCAATCCGCGGCAAGCCTTGGTCTTTAATAAGCATGTCTTCTTGGCTCATAGAGCCAGAAATGTCGACTGCTAGCATCAGGTCACGGCCAGTGGTAGGCATGGCGACGGGTTCGCCAATCCAGATTGGTCGCGCTGCGCCGGCGAGCAGGGCTAGCCATACCAGGCTGAGCAAAATGAGGTTTCCATAATTGCCGCTGCGAATCGGGCCGCTGTCCTCGCTGCCCAAGCTGCGCAACTGCGCAAAAAAAGGTACCCGCAATGCGGCCGCCGTATTTTGGCTATGTGGTTTTGACAGCCACCTCACCAGCAGAGGTAGGGGAATTAATAAAAAGACCAGTGGCCACTGAAATTCAAACATGGTGGCTCCGGTGACGTTTTATCCACACCGTACTTTCAGCAATAAGAACGTCGCGGGGGAGTGATTGGGCCGCAGGTTGATAAGCCGCGTTTAGCATCGCCTCAATGGCGGCATCGGTGAACGCGGGTTTGTCACCGCAGCTTCGACATAGAAAATCCATCCATTTATCGCCGCTTAAGCCGGCGATATTTTTATTTGTGTAGCTATGCAGTGCGACACGGCGCAGTAGTTGATTGAGTTGCTGCGCAAATTCCCGATCATTTTCTACCGCGTTAAGCGTAATTAATTCAGCGAGCGCTGCGCGCCGGAATGCATTCTTACGACGGTAGTGACGAAGGTAAAGCCCCGCTGCCAAGGTCGCAATGATGACCGCACCGATCACTAGCCACCAGCCTGGTGCCCAGGGAAAGCTGGCCACGGGTGGCGGTAAATGAATATCAGCGAGCTGATCCAATGGCGATGATTGGTCTGCAATAGGGTTTAGTGCGGCTAGATTGTTTGCGTTCATCCCCGCCCCAGTCCGCGCTGAAGTGTTTGAAAGTACGCGGCGTCGGTCGATAGCGCAATATGGTGAATGCCGCCTCTTTTCAGGCTGGCCTGTAATTCGTGACTTTCTTGCCGATGCTGATTGAGGAATTGTTCGCGCAGGCTATTTGTCAGGCGCATTTGTAAACGTTCGCGGCCGTTGCTCACAGGGTAGTTGCCGTTGGCGGGTAAGCTTTCTTCCATTGGATCGCTGATGGATATAGCGATCACGTCGTTGTGGCGGGCCATTAAATGCAATTGGCGCTCGGCTTGCCTTTGATAGCCAGCGAAATCACTAATGACATAGACCGTCGAGCCGGGGCGAGTAATACGCCGCATTTCTTCAAAAGCGGTGGCCAAGCTCTGGTCGCTGGCAATATCAGGCGCGGCGCTTGCGTGGCTGAGGGTTTGATTATACTCGGCCGCGGTGTGGATAAAATTGAGCACTGCGCGATGGCTGCGACGCGGCCGCACTTCGCGGTGGTGCTCATCGGCAAATACCAGGCCGCCAACCCGGTCATTGTTTTCTAGTCCCGCCCACGCGAGGGTGGCGGCAACGTGACAGGCCAGTACCGATTTAAAGCAATGGCGACTGCCAAAAAACATGCTGGCGCGCTGATCCAAACACAGCACAACCGGCCGTTCTTTTTCCTCTTCAAAAATCTTGGTGTGCGCCTTTGCCGTGCGGGCTGTCACCCGCCAGTCGATGTGGCGAATTTCATCGCCACCTTGATATTCGCGCACGTGGTGAAATGCCAAGCCGCGGCCCTTAAATGGCGAAGCGTGGTTGCCGCCTTGTTTGGCAAAGTGGCGGCGGCGCGGTGTGGCCTTTAGTTTTGTGGCGCCAAAGCGGGTGTGAATCAGCGCCTGCTGATCGACGATTGCGCCTTTCACCGGTGCGCTAAAATCACTGCGCAGGGGGCTGTTCATGCCACTGGCACCACCTGCAGAAGGCGGTCAATAATGTCGTCTTTGCGGATGCCGTCGGCCTCGGCTTCAAAGCTCAGAATCAGGCGGTGACGGAGCACATCGTGCGCGATCGCTTGGACATCGTCAGGGCTGATGTAGTCGCGACCATTTAGCCAGGCGTGGGCGCGGGAGCAGCGATCCAATGCAATTGTCGCGCGAGGGCTGGCGCCAACTTCTATCCAGTTACCGAGGTCGGCGTCGAGGGTTTTCGCGTCTCGACTGGCTACCACCAGCTGAACCATATACTCCTCGACGGCGTCTGCCATATGCAGGTCCAGGACCTGCTTGCGGGCAGCGAGCAGGGTTTCTTGGCTGAGCGGGTTGGGAGTGTCAATTTCGCCCTTGGCTTCTGCGCGCACCCTGCGGAGAATTTCCAATTCCGCTGCAGCATTGGGGTAGGCCACATTCACGTGCATTAAAAAGCGGTCAAGCTGCGCTTCCGGGAGTGGGTAAGTGCCCTCTTGCTCAAGGGGGTTTTGGGTGGCCATTACCAGGAATAGTGCCGGTAGAGGCAAGGTCTTGCTGCCAACACTGACCTGTCGTTCCGCCATTGCTTCTAATAAGGCTGACTGCACCTTGGCGGGGGCTCGGTTGATTTCGTCGGCCAGCACCAAATTGTGAAAAATCGGCCCCGGTTGAAATTCAAATACACCGGTTTCGGGGCGGTATATATCACTACCGGTTACGTCGCCAGGCAGCAGGTCAGGGGTAAACTGGATGCGTTGGAAGCTTGCATCAATCCCGTCCGACAAGGTTTTAATCGCCTTGGTTTTTGCTAAGCCGGGCGCGCCTTCAACCAGTAGATGGCCGTCGGCCAGCAGGGCAATTAGCAGGCGGTCGACCAGACTTTGTTGGCCAATAATCTGAGAAGTCAGCCAGTTGCGTAATTGGCCGATGGATTGTTTTTCCGTCATTGGGGGTTTCCCTTGCCGAGCGAGTGTCATTATCTTTTCTTGTGACATTAAAAATGGGGGTTTGCTCGCGCATTTCAAGGGAAAATTTAGTTTTGCTTTAATTTAATGCCCAATCCCTTAAATACGCTGGTTTAAGCCCGCTTAGCTGGCGGGCTGTGGCTGCTATTTGCCTCTCGACTAACGGCTTCATCTAGAGCCTCATAAGATTCCTGTAGGCAGCGCCGATATACCTCGGGCTTGGTCAATGAACTGGGGCTGCTCAGCACCGATAGGGTCATTACCCCGTTGTAGCTGGTGGCCACATGAAACAGGCCCAAGTGGTCGATGATAAGCCCTAGGCACACCATGTCCACCATTTTGGCATCGTTAAAATACAGCGGAACGGGAGGCCCAGGCACGTTGCTGACAATCGTGCAAGCGGGTGCGGCAATGCCGCCGGGCCAGTAGGCGAGAGCAGACAGCGTGCGCAGTGTTGCGGCGCCGAGGCTGTTGGGCATTTCCCGTACCAGCGAGGTAATGGCTGTGCGGCCAATGGATTTAGAAAAATCTTTGGCGTTGTTGGCCGCGTCGCGAACCGCTTGCAGGCGTTGCAGCGGGCACTCGATGTCGGTACGTAAATTGGCGAGTAACATGCTGATTGCATTGCCGGCGACATTGCTGTCGCGATTGCGCACATTTACTGGGACCATCGATGCCAAGGGGTTTTCCGGTAGGCTATTCAGCGCAATCAGGTAGCGCCGCAAGGCGCCGCCAACAATGCTGAGCATGACGTGGTTCACCGTGGTGTGGGGATAGTGACGCCGGATTTGGCGCAGCCGACCGAAATCAAAACGCAGCAGCAATATATTTCTCTCCGCATCGATACGGGTATTGAAAGGCGATTTTTGCCAGCTTACCTTGGGCGTGTGATCGCTAATTTTGAGGCTGGCGGCCTTTTTAAACGAGGGGATCAGCTTGCGTGCCTGCCATGTCAGATTGACAGGTTTGCGAAGATTATTGATGCAGGCTTGGCGGCCTAGCGCCCACTGGCTCGGCACCGCGTCAGGCTGCCAGTCATCCGTTTGCTCGCTCGGCGAAAAGGGCTGGGGGGCTAAATTGTGTAGGCCCGCTAAAATTTCCGTACCGGAAACGCCGTCCATTGCCGCGTGATGTACTTTTAAGTACAAGCCGAAGGCACCTTTGTCATAGCCTTTTAAGGTGCCGAGACCATGTATGACGTGTACCTCCCACAGTGGCCGAGTCATGTTCATGGCTTGGGCGTGTAGGTTTGCTAACAGGGATTCCAGGTCGCCATTGTGGTCTTTAATCGAATGGCTGAATATATGGTGCTTGAGATCAAAATTCTGATCTTCAATCCAGTAGGGGTGATCCATACCATACGATACGTTAAACAAGCGGCGTCTAAAAATCGGGGAAGTCGATAGTCGCTCCTGGAAACTCTGGTGTATTTCCTGCTGTAAAAAGTTTTTATGTTTGGTTGTGCTGGGTTTATAAACTGATAAAGCAGCAATATGCATGGGCGCGTGTTGACGTTCGTTCAAGGCAAAAAAGGCATCTAGGCCGTCTAATTGTTGCATGGTGCGGTGCTTCCTTATTCTGATTTAGGTGCCAAAACTAGAGTAAGTACATTTTATGGTGGCGATGTGTCAGTCAGTGACTGATTTAAAATAGGTGTGAATTCGCTATCAAATTGTGACTAGTCATCGCGATAAAAATTCAGCAATAACTGCGCCATATTTGTGAAGGGTTTGAATGCAGGACGAATTTAATGTCTTCGTAGAGTCTTAAGGGACTCGTTACCGTCGCAAAGTGATTTCCGTGGAGGCCGATATTAATGCGCAATGAGTTTCATCTGCGTCATTTAATAGCTTAGGGTTTTGCGTTGGTTGGGGGGCAGTAGTAAAGCGGATATTTATAAAGTGGGGTGTCGTGCGGTAAAGCGTCGATGTGGCTAAGGCCACTTCCATGAAGCTTAGGGTCTGTTCACACTGCTAATTCAGTGTGAGCAGACCCTACAGTGCTTAAAGTAATAAGTGATACTTAGAATGACAAGGTGACATCTACCCCGTAGCTGCGTGGCTCACCAAATATGGTGGTCACAAAGCCACTCTCCGCCCAGTCAATTTCGTGCGCGGCGTAGGTCTTGTTTTCCAGGTTTCTTCCCCAAAGTTGCACGCTAAGTTCGCTGTCGCCGATCGCGATATTACTCACGCCGAGGGTGGCGCTCAACAGGCCAACGTCGTCTTTGCGGGCAATGCCTTGGGTGCTGAAATAGTACTCGTCTTCCCAGCTGTAATTGACCGTGGCGCTGAGCTCGCCAATGGACACAGGGCGGGTGTAGTCAAGGCTCACGTTGTAGCTGTGTTGTGGCGCCGAGGGGACGTTCTTAGATTGAGAAACTTCCTGTCCGTACTGAATGAAGGACTGATAGCTGGCGTCGAGATAACCGTAACTCACATTTAGTTGCAGGTCCCGGGTTAGCACGGCAGTTAAGTCCATTTCTGCACCAGACATTTCCGCTTCACCGGCGTTAAACGTGTCGGTGGCAATAATGTTGACTGGATCGCTTTGGTCTACCTGCAGATCGGTGTATTCATACCAGAATGCGGCAAGGTTGAGGCGGATACGGCGATTGAGCAGCTCAGCTTTACTGCCAATTTCGTAGGCCAATAGTTCTTCTGGCTCGAAACCGCCGGCAAAACGTGTCTCTGTGCCGCGAGTGTTAAAACCGCCAGCGCGATAGGCGGTGGCGATTTTGGCATAGGCATTGATGTCATCGCTAATATCGTAGGCTGCGGTGAAGCTGGGGGTGAATTTACTGGAGGTCTGGTCACCGCCCACAGTGGCGCCGTTTTGGTTGTTGTATAAATTGTCGTACTTGGTCGCTTCGCGTTTGTCACTGGTATAGCGCAAACCAAGGGTGAGGTGCAGGCGTTGCTCTAGGATCTCAGGGGTGTATTCAAGTTGAGAAAACGCGGCGAGAGATTCTGCGCGAGCATCAATTTCGTAATACTCTTCGGCAATTTGCGGAAAGCCGCCCAGTGCGAGGAGGTTGAGGGAGGCCAGTTGGTCTTCGCTACCCTCTTCTTTGAAGTAATAAAGTCCGCCAACGTAGTCAATTTTTCCGTCGGCCATCGTGCCAAGGAATTGAATCTCTTGCGAGATCTGGTCTTGAACTTTGTCGGTGCGGGTATCGAGAATTTCCGCGCCACTGGCAACCAGCGACGGGAACATACCACCACTGAAGTGGTGTGCGCTGGCTGAATAATCTTGATAGGCAAACTCATCGAGATCGCGGTAGGCGGTAATTGATTTTACGGAGAGGTCGTCATTTACAAACCAGGTGGCCACTAAGCTGTGACCGCTGACGTCATCAGAGCTGCTTTCTAAATTATTTACCGACAGGCTTGATTGGCGAGATTCGCGAGCGAAGGGTGCGAATCCAGCGCCATTGGCATTGGTAGTGCGAGTTAATTGGTAGGCGAGTTGACCGCCTTCAATTTCTGACTGGTCATAGGCATAGTCGATGCTCACTTCATCATTGACTAGCCAGCGAATGGCAATGCGTGCAGCCAGCTTTTGCTGTTCTCCAAAATCTTTGCCGGCACCGGTGTTTTCTACCCAGCCGTCTTCTGCGCTGCGGCTGAATGCAGCGCGCATCATTAGGGTATCGCTAAGGGGAATATTGGCTTGGGTAAGCGAGCGCCAGTAACCGCGATTGCCTTTGCTGAGCTTTTGTTTCAAGCTGAATTCTTCGTTTGGCTGTGCGCTGCGAATTGATATCGCGCCGCCAGTGGTGTTGCGGCCGTAGAGAGTGCCCTGTGGTCCACGCAGTACTTCGATGGCTTGTACGTCGGCAATATCAGCTGTGAGGCCCGCCGAGCGCCCTAAATAAACGCCGTCAAGGTAAACCCCCACCGCGGGGTCTTTGGTAATTTGTAAGTCTGCATTACCCACACCGCGTATAAAGGCGGTCAAGGAGTTGCGATTCGTGGGGTGTGGTGCGGTCGATAAATTAGGAACGGCACCCTGGATATCGCCAACATCGCTCACGCCTAGCTTTTCTAACTTTTCACTATTGAAGGCAAGCAGTGAAATTGGCGCATCCTGCAGTGATTCGGATTTTTTCTGAGCGGTTACCACCACCTCTTCTAGTGTTAGGCCGTTGTCAGATTGCTGGGCATAGCTGCTGTTGACGCTTGCTGCGACTGCAATTAGAGCGCCGGCCGATATGGCATAGGGTCGAAATGAAAACATATTTTACTCCGGATGAACCGTTATTATTTAAAATCTCAACTGAGAAAATGTAGCTTTGACCTGCTTGGGTCAGGCAGCACTTTTCATGGCACTATTTATGTCATGGCAAAGCGCATTGGACATCGTTGACTTGGACTATTTGATGGCTGGCATCGTCTGTACGAATTAGCGAGAAAAGAGGCTGCCGCGAACGGCAGCCAAGACCACTCACCTGGGATGCGAAGCGAATTTGCGGCCAATACTGAAACCACCGTCAACAGCGATGGTTTGGCCATTTACGAATGAAGCGGCGTTTGAGGCGAGAAAGGCGATCACACTGGCGACTTCCTCAGCGCGACCAGCGCGGCCTTGTAAATGCCAACTCACAAATTTTTCATGCAGTTGCGGATCGAGGGCGATGTCCTTGGTCATCGCCGTTTCGATGAGCCCCGGCGCCACGCTATTACATCTAATGCCCTGGCTGGCATAGTCAGCGGTGATGCTGCGGGTTAACTGAATAACACCGCCTTTAGACACATTGTAAGCAACGTTGTTATCGCAGGCTTCCAGTCCAAAAATACTGGCAACATTGATAATGCTGCCGCTGCCTTGGGCGAGCATTACCGGTAGCACGTATTTGCACATCAACATGGTGCCGCTGAGGTTTATGTTCAGTACTTTTTGCCACTGGGACATATCTACCTCAGTTAAGCCACCCCAGCCGCTAATCCCCGCGCAGTTCACCAGGGTGTCGATACCGGCGAATTCGTCGGCCAGTTGATTGACGGTGCTGCGAATCGCGCTCTCTAGCTCAACATTGAGTTTGATGAAGTGAATATTTTTAGACTTCCATATTTCTGCGGTAGCGTCTGATGGCGGATTAATGTCGCAGGCGATAACAGTAGCACCGTTTGCTGCTAAGATTTCTACGCTAGCCAGACCAATACCCGAGCAGGCTCCGGTTATAAGTGCTACGTTTCTCATGCTTCCTCCTCGCTTTTTATATTTACCTAAATGAATTAATCAGCGTTACCCTAGGCAATACGCTGTAAAATCAGGTTTTTGCATTGCTTCTTTAAACTGAGCCCGCGTCCACGGCCAAGTGGCCGGAATCCCTTGGGCGTCTAAATACCAGCTTTGGCAACCGGAGCCAAAAATCGATTTTTTAGCGGCTGCGATACGCGCTTCATCGAATTTGCTTAAGGCGGATTGCGACGCGCTGACTTTGCGGCATACGCCATTTTCTACCAGAGCCATGAGTTGGCTAATGTAGTGCCACTGATGCTCGGCTATTTCGATAAGCGAGAAATTGCCGACCGGGCCGCTGGGCCCGTTTAACATAAAGAAGTTGGGGAAGTCTGGAATAGATACTGACATATAGGCGGTCGGCCGCTCTGACCAAGCCTGCTCCAGCGTGACACCATTCTCGCCGGTGATTGTCATTGGGCGCATAAAGCGGTCTGCTTCAAAACCGGTGGCCAGGACAATTACATCAAACTCTCTTAAAGTGCCGTCGGCGCTGCGAATACCGTTTTCTTCTATTATATCTACGCCCTCGATCAAGATGTCGACATTGGGCTTTTGCGCGGCAACGTAAAATTTTTCTGAGTAAATAAGTCGTTTACAGGCGGCGCGATACTGTGGGCGCAGCCTCTCTCGTAGCTCTGGGTCGCTAATTGATTGCTCCAAATTTTGGGTCACAATATTCTCAATTTCGTGCATGGCGGCGGAGTCTGGTTCTGTTATAGCCACCGAGAAGCGCTCTATATTGGCTTCCAGTTCGGGATCGTTTTGAATACCTTTTAAAGCGACTGGATCGTTGCGAAATAACGCTTTTTCCTCTTCACTAAACACGCCATTCACTACCGGCATGATCCATTGGGGCGTGCGTTGGTAATGACATAGCGTAGCTGCGCGATCCGCTAAGGCAGTCACTATCTGCACACCGGTTGAGCCGGTGCCGACAACGGCGATCCGCTTGTTGTCTAGTGCTACTGAATGATCCCAGCGGGCGCTGTGGAAAATATCGCCTTTAAACGTCTCCATTCCTTCAATACGGGGTATGCGAGGATGGTGCAACACGCCGGTGGCGGCAATAACAAAGTCTGCACAGTCGCTATTCCCACGAGATGTTTTTATATGCCATTGATCGTCAGAAAATTCGCACTGGGTTATTTCCTCGTTAAAGGAAATAATGTCTTCAAGATTATATTTGGCGACTACCGATTCAAAATAGGCCTGAACCTCTGCGCCTGGTGGTAGATGCCGGCTCCACTCGGGGTTGGGGGCAAAAGAATAGGTGTAAGAGTGCGATGGCACATCGCAGGTCAAACCTGGATAGGTGTTTTCGCGCCAGGTGCCACCGATACGGTCAGCTTTTTCGTAAACACGGATATTGTGTTTGCCTGCTTCGCGAAGCTTTATTGCAGCGAGAATGCCCGCCATACCGGCGCCGATAATGACGTAGCGATGTTGTCTATTAGCGTTATTGTTAGTCATTTAAGTGCTACCTTTTATAAGCAAAACTAGTGATATAGTTTCATCCTATTCCGCTTTGGGTGGCGTTAAATCGTCCAGATCAACTATTTGACATGACAAGGTTTGATTTATTTATTCGCTGTAAACGCCGCGACACTTTTTAGTAGAAGGCTCACCAACATGGTTTGCTGGGTGACGCCGGTTTTGGCAAATATGGCGCGCAGATGAGCGCGCGCGGTATTGCGACTGATATGCAGGTTATTGCTCGCGTCTTCTAAGCTTTGACCATCTGCCAATGCCATCGCTAGCCTCGATTCTGCAGGTGTTAAGCCGTACAGCTGTCCTAGCATTTCAGCCGAGGTTTGCGATTTGTATTCTGGGTCGCTGATAAAAATGGCGACAGCAGCCACGGTTTGTCCGTCCACCTGACTCACTTGAGGCATAGAGCGAATCACAATATTTAAGGGCAGCCGCCCAGCGGCGCGGCTAATGGCCATAGCTTGCACAATATGCGGTTTATTTTGTTTGTGCGCGTCGATGGCGCTATTTAGTAACTGCCGAAAATGGCTTGCCTCGCTGCCGTGGGTAACAAGTACTTGTCGGTCTTTGCTGCAAATTCCGTCTTTTTCAGTAAGGATGCGATCTGCGACCGCGTTGCAGTGGAGCACGTGGCGGTTGTCATCGAGGATGACGGTGCCAAGGGAAAGCTGTGACACAGTGCGGTCTAGCAGAGAGCGCTCTGATTCCATTTGCTGGAGTCTGGCGTAGAGCGGAATTGCCTGGTGTAGATGCGGAATCAGTAGAGCTATTTTGTCTTTATCCTGCGCAGTAAAGCAGGGCGAATTGACACCGCGGGTTATTCGCAGGCTCACCCGGAGGCCCTCGGCCAGCTGAATGTCGACGCCAAGGATGTGTAGCAAATCAAAGGGCTTCATACAGCGCAAATAGAACTCGCTGCGCAAAAGCTGCTCGGTAGGCACAAATTCTTCAAGAGTGGTGACTTGCCCGGTAGGGAGGTTTGAAAAGGGGTCGGTGGCATATAGCCCATCACTATAGACATTATTTGGGCTGCCAGATAAGTGTGGTGGTAGGCCGTCATTCAGTAATAAGCCCAGATCACCGGGGTTGGGGTTTCGTAGGATGAGAAAGCAGATATTGGCATTCATTTCTTCGCGTAATTTGCGTAGAAAGGTCTGCCAAAGTGGAGTCTCGTCTAAACCTTTGTAAATGCTCTCTAAAAGACTGCTGAAGGTGTTTAAGTCGTACGCAGCACTATCGTTTGTGGCCATGTCGATGGGCTCGCTTATTATATGCACTATTGTTTATTGGGTATTGCTTGCTGCGATTGTAGGGTAAGAAATATAGCATAGCCCTAAAGTGGAGGTATGTAATAGTCCATCTCGACGATGAATGTTTTGCTTGAGAACGGCACATTGCTACTTTGCACAATAATGTTAGACAGGTAGGACGGAGATCTATGCTTATAGATGGACAACAGGTTGCGGTGATTACCGGCGCGGCGAGTGGAATTGGATTGGGTTTAGTCAATATTTGCGCGGCCAGAAATATACGTATTGTCGCTGCCGATATTAGTCAGGCGAGGCTTGAGTCATTGAGTAAAGATTTGCAGGGGCGCAAGATTGATCACCAGATTATGGTGTGCGACGTCTCCGATCCCAGTCAAATTAAGGCCTTAGCCGACCTCGCCTACTCTCATTATGGCCAAGTTAACTTACTCTTCAATAACGCCGGTATCATGATCAATGGCTTGAGTTGGGAGTGCGGCATCGCTGAGTGGCAGAAGACAATAAATATCAATCTCATGGGTGCTGTTTATGGCATACACGAATTTGTGCCCCGAATGCTGATGCAGGCGTCGCCCGCCCATATTGTGAATACCTCATCCTTGGCTGGCTTACTAAGTTCGCCGATGATGGCGCCCTATAGTGCGAGTAAGCACGCTCTGGTGTCGCTGTCAGAGAGTTTACTATATGACCTGCAAAGCCAGGGTTCGGAAATCGGCGTGTCGGTGCTTTGCCCCGCGCAGGTTGACAGCAATATTATGGATGCGATCGATATTGGTGGCGCGCAGCACGGCACTGCTAAACAATTAAATGATTTTTTGCGCAGCGGTATTCAAGCGGGAATGTCGGCAGATGACGTGGCCGAGCAGGTGTTTGACGCGATCGAGCGCGGGGCATTTTGGATATTCACACATCCAGATTTTAAGCCGGCATACCTTGCCAAGGCAGATGCCTTGGCGAATGAGCGAAACCCCATTTTTGAGCAAGTGATCTGCGATTAAATATCGTGCTTAAATTAAAAATAGTTGTAAATAGAATAATAGAGGAGTGCGGATGTTAGCCCCGGAAGTAAAAGTATTATTGGAATATATGCGCACTCAGCCTAGCGTGGCGCTAGCTGATCTCACTCCTGAGATGATGCGCGCACAGACCCTGCCATTGTCAGAAAATAGTGAGGCAGTGTTGAAGGTAGTGAATACCCTGATTCCTCTACCTGCGAAAGACAATGAAGCTGGTAGTAAAGATCCCATCGGAGTTCGCCTATATTATCCAGCCAGTTCGGCCGATGTTATCGGCGCGCTGCCAGCGCTAATATTTTTTCACGGCGGCGGTTTTGTCGGCTGCGATCTGGATACCCACGACGGCATGTGCAGAACGCTCTGCAACGCCAGTGGCGCGGTTGTGGTGTCGGTCGACTACCGCTTGGCACCGGAAGCGCGTTTTCCTGCTGCACCGGAAGATGCTTACCGCGCACTGTTATGGCTGTCACAAGAGGCCGAGACTTTGGGTGTTGATGCCGCGGCGATATCGGTATGCGGCGATAGCGCGGGCGGCAATTTAGCGGCGCTATTGTGTTTGCTTAGCCGCGACCGCCAAGGCCCGGCGATACAAAAACAAATTCTGCTGTATCCGGTCACATCGCCTCATTGTGATACTGACTCACACCATAAATTTGCTGAAGGCTACTTTTTAACTCGAGAACAAATGCAGTGGTTCTGGCAGCACTACCTTGGCGACACCGCAAATGCCCTAAGTCCCTATGTTGATTTGTTGGCGGCTGATCTTGCGAACTTGCCGCCGGCGGTTATTGTGACTGCTGAGTACGATCCCCTCTGCGATGAAGGCAAGTTGTACGCCGATAGATTGGCGGCCGAAGGTAATCATGTCGATTATCAAAGCGTGGCTGGACAGATACACGGCTTCTGCAGCTTTGCCGATTTTATTCCCAAGGGGAGAGAAGTGCTTGTGGGTTTGTTTGGGGCTTAGCCATTTTACAGGCTAGCCTCTCTATTGAGCGCCTCTGATGCCCACTGATTTATGCTTTGCCCGCTCAATTCAGCCGCGGTAGCAATTGCCGCGTGAATTTCAGGGCGAAGTCGAAGCATTAATTTTCCCGAATAGGGCTTTTGAGGCTCCTTACCCACTCTATTACAGGTCTCCAAATAGTCATTAACGGCTTCTTCAAATGCAGCTTTGAGCTCAGAAACACTTTCGCCATGAAAGCCGACAACGTCTTTTATGCCGGCAATATGACCAATAAAACATTCATCTTCTGAACTAAATTCAATACGAGCAGCATAACCTTCATAGACCAAGGATTTGCTCATGGCTCTACTCCTAGTTGTTTAAGAAAAGTTCGTGCGTCTTTGACTTGATATGGTTTTGCTTCCTTTTTGGGGTGTGGTCTGTGAAAGGAGGCAATGTGCCCGTCTTTATGAAACCTGACACGTGAACCGCTTCCCTCAATGACATCTACAGAAAGAGAGATAAAAAGGAATTCGATATCCTTCCATGCCAAAGTGGTGATGCCGGATCACTAAATATCGCAGTCAAAGTACGCTTTTGCTTTGAGTTCACGGGGTGAATGATATCATTAAATGATATCGCATCAATATTTGAAGGTGGGTATTTTCATTCGGCTTAATATCTTGAGTGACAGCTTTACTGCGTAGTGTGTTTTGTTCTAAATGAGACGGATACTTAATATGCTAGCAGCGCATCGATATCCAAATGCGCTTCTAGGCAATCCGCAAGGCGCTCAATATTGCTTTCAATAACGCCGGCGTAGTCGAGGTCTTCGATCTCTTTTGCACCAGCCCAGCTCAGTAACTCATTGCGGGTTTCGCTTTCATCAAAGAGGCCGTGCAAATAGCTGCCGATGATGTGACCGTCGTCGCTGCGGCAGCCGTCTTGATGGCTAATTAAATCTGCGAAGGCATTGTTTAGGGCCGGACCGGAGCTGATACCGGCGTGAATTTCGTAGCCACTGATTTTTGCGCCACTGCCGATCAGTTGACCGCTTACTCTGCGCAGGGTTTTCTCGCTGCCGAGGGTGGTTTCCATGTCGAGAAAGCCTAAGCCAGAACTTGAGCCTGCGTCGCCTTCAATGCCGTCTGGGTCGTGAACGGCCTTGCCCAGCATTTGGAAGCCACCACAAATACCCAGCACTTTGCCGCCGTAGCGCAGATGTTTACTGATGTCTGCGTCCCAGTTATTGCTGCGTAAATAGTCGAGGTCGCGGCGGGTGCTTTTACTGCCTGGAAGTATGATTAGATCGCAGGGCGGAATGGCTTCGCCTTTGCCGACAAAGCACAGGTCGACTTGAGGGTGTAGCCGCAGCACGTCGAAGTCGGTGTGGTTGCTGATGCGGGTGAGTACTGGCACAACCACTTTAATGGCATTGTTAGACACCTGCTGGCGCCTGTCGATGGCGTCTTCAGCTTCTAAGTGCAGGTCGTGAATATAAGGCACCACGCCAATGACTTTTTTGCCAGTGCGTTCTTCTAGCCAGTCGAGCCCCGATTGGAGAAGGGCAATATCGCCGCGAAAGCGATTTATGATAAAGCCTTTTACCCGTGCCTGTTCTGTTTCGGAAAGTAAATCCAGCGTGCCGACAAGGTGAGCGAATACACCGCCGCGATCAATGTCGGCAACGATAACAACGGGGCAGTCCACCGCTTCGGCAAAGCCCATATTGGCAATGTCGTTGGCGCGTAAGTTAATTTCGGCAGGGCTACCTGCGCCCTCAACGACAATCACGTCGTACTGGTTACTCAGGCGTTGGTGTGACTCTAATACCGCGCTCATGGCGCGCTTTTTATAGTCGTGATAGTCCTGCGCTTCCATATTGCTCAGCGCTTTGCCGTGGATGATGACCTGGGCGCCGGTGTCGCTATTGGGTTTGAGTAAGACCGGATTCATATCGGTGTGGGGGAGTAGGCCGCAGGCCTGGGCTTGCACGGCTTGGGCGCGACCGATCTCGCCGCCTTCTGGTGTGACCGCACTGTTTAAAGCCATGTTTTGCGGCTTGAAAGGTGCCACACTCAAACCACGCCGTTTAAATACCCGGCACAGTCCCGCGACGGTGACACTTTTGCCGGCGTCTGAGGTAGTGCCTTGAATCATTAATGTTAAGGTCATGGTTGTGTGTCACTTAATTCCATTGGCATGTTCCGTGGGTCGCCGTCGCGTCGCTGGTTGCTCGTAGGTTGGGAAGAGCAAAGCGAAACCCAACATGGGGTGTGGCACGAAACTAGGGTTAATAGGTGGTATATCCCGATTGTTGGGTTTCGCTTCGCTTAACCCAACCTACATCGAAGTTTGGCGTATAACGAAGTTTTTAGGGCTCCCCGTCTCCCATCCTGCGTTCTGCAGCCACCGTGTCTAATCTCCGACTTCCGACTTCCGACTTCCGACTTCCGACTTCCGACTTCCGACCTAATCCTGCCATCCATCTTGCATAATCAGTTCATCAATATTTTTGCGCGCCGCCCATTGCTCGGTTTCTAACATGGGGCGCGGATAAAATGTTTTAACGGGGCCAAGGCACAGCACGGCAATGGCGCGACTGCCTTCGGGCATATTGAGCAAACTTTGTAATGAATCTGGATCGAATAGCGATACCCAGCCCATACCTAGGCCTTCAGCTCGGGCAGCCAGCCACAGATTTTGAATGGCGCAGGACGCGGAGGCTAAATCCATTTCGGGTAGGGTGCGGCGGCCAAAGATATGTTTTTCGCGGCCACCCATTAAACACACCACTAGCAGTTCGGCGCAGTCTCGCACCCCCTCAACTTTTAAGCGCATGAACTCGTCTTCGCGTTCATCAAGGGCCTGCGCGGTTTTAATTCTTTCGTCTTGAACTAGTTGATAAATACTTTCGCGCAATTCGGCTTTGCTAATTCGAATAAATCGCCAGGGCTGCATAAAGCCAACACTGGGGGCGAGGTGAGCGGCCGCGAGTAATTTCTTTAAGGTAGCTGAGTCTACCTGCCCGCCGCTGAAGTGGCGCATGTCGCGGCGTTCGGCCATGACGCGATACACGGTGTCGCGATCCTGGTCGTTATAGCGCAATGTGTTTTCTGGCTCCGTCACTGTGCTATGTCCTACTGCTAATGGGCATGAAATAAGTTTGGCCTTCACTGCTGATCATGCTGAGTTTTTGGTCGTAGAGGCGCTCTAGTGCGGGAACTGTCAGCATAGCATTGGCGTCGCCCCAACACGCTTCGCCGTTGGGATAAAGTAGCAGTATTTTATCGCACCAATGCGCGGCGAGATTCAAATCGTGCAGGCAGAGAATAACACCGCATCCCGTTTCTGCTTGCTCGGCAAGTAGCCCCATAATCTGCACTTGGTGTTTTAAATCAAGGTGGTTGCTGGGTTCATCGGCTAACCACAGCTTGGGACTTTGGCTAAGTGCTGTGGCGATGGCGAGACGCTGGCGTTCGCCGCCGGACAGGGTGCTGACGAGGCGTGATTCTAAATTGCTCAGTTCTAATTTCTGCAAGGCCTGGCGCGCGATGGCAAGGTCGTCTGCGGTTTCAATATCCCACGGTGCAATAAAGGGGTGGCGCCCAATCATGGCGGTTTCTAATACGGTGGCCGGAAAGCCTTCGCCGTTATTTTGAAACACCACCGCCAATTGCTGGGCGACCTGCTTGCGGCGCAAATTTTGAATGTTGTGATTGTTTAAATTAACGCTGCCCGCCCGCGGCTTTTTCAGCCCCGCCAGGGTGTGCAGCAAGGTGGTTTTGCCAGCGCCGTTGGGGCCGAGTATGCCCCAAATTTCGCCGGCTTTAACGTCAAATGAAAGCGGTGTTCCACTTTTGCGTTCCGGAATATCAATAACGAGATCAGTCGCGGCCAGCATGTTCAGCGACTCCGGTGCAGTAAATACAAGAAACTGGGTACGCCAATCAGCGCGGTAATGACACCAGCGGGTAACTGCTCTGGTGCAATCAGAGTCCGCGCCAAGGTGTCGGCCAGTGTTAATAGTGCGCCACCGGCAAGCGCTGCTGCGGGTAAAATCAGGCGTTGGTCATTACCCAATACCAGTCGCAGCATATGGGGGACGATCAAGCCCACAAAGCCAATGCTGCCTGCCGTCGTCACGGCAAACGCGGTAAGCAAGCTGGCGGAAATATAAATCGTCCATTCCAGCGGCCGAACCGACACGCCCAAGGCGGATGCCTGCATTTGGCCCCGAGCTAACACATTTAAGCTCCGGCCCAAGGGCAACATAACGACAGAAATGATCGCTAATACGGTTAATGCCATCCACGGGGAGCGCGCATAGGCGAGGTCGCCCATCAACCAGTAAAGCATGCCCGGCAGTTGATCGCTGGGGCTGACCGCC
This sequence comes from uncultured Zhongshania sp., assembly GCF_963975605.1. Taxonomy (NCBI): domain Bacteria; kingdom Pseudomonadati; phylum Pseudomonadota; class Gammaproteobacteria; order Cellvibrionales; family Spongiibacteraceae; genus Zhongshania; species uncultured Zhongshania sp. The sequence goes on from NZ_CAXBHN010000009.1 coordinate 51,455, forward strand.
AACATAAAGGTAATAGCTGCGCCCCAGCCAGAGGCGATAACCACGCCGGTGAGTAATAAGCGGGTGGGTGTCCAACTGCCGGTGCCGTGGGCGAGACCAAAGACGGTAACGGCTGAGATCATGGCGCCGATAAAGGCCGAGCCTGATACGGCGGCGGCGCTTAATCCACTGAGCATGGCGAGCAAGGCGCCGACGGCGGCACCACCAGACAGGCCGAGCACGTAGGGGTCGGCCAGGGGGTTGCGCAATAAAACCTGCATTAAGGCACCGGCAACGGCGAGCAAGCCGCCAGCGGCAAAGGCAGATAGTGCGCGAGGCAAACGCAGTTCGAAAACGAGAGTGCGATGCAGCGGTTCTCCGCCGCCATGTAAAACTTGCCACAGTTCTTGATTAGAAATGTGTACGCTGCCAGTGGTGATGGCCAGCGTTAAAGTGCCGAGCGTGAAAACAAACAGCACCAACAGCGGCGTAAAAAAACGCGGCAGTGATGTAGTGTTATTGTTACTTTTAGCGCCGGCCACGTGCGGTGTCCAGGTGTTCGCAGAGCAGAGTGGTGCCTTGCAATAAACGCGGCGTAGGTCGTTGCAGCGTGGAGGGGGGAATAAAAAATAAATTATCTTTTCTCACCGCAGTTAAGCCGCTAAAGCGCCGCCAGTCCTTCAGCCAGTCGTGATTTTCTTCCCCCATGCCACCGGCGATAATGGCCTCTGGGTTGGCGGCAAGTACCGCTTCATTGTCGATGCGTGCGGTTAAATTTGGCAGATCGCCAAACACATTTACACCGCCGCAAATGCGGGTCGCCTCGCTGATGATGTGTTCATTGTTGACGGTCATCAGGGGGTTTATCCAAATTTGCTGGAACACACTTACTTCTGATGCCTTGGCGTAGCGCTCGCGCAATTTTTTGATGCCGTAGCGAAAATCGGCGGCAGCAGTATTTGCGGTGTTTGTGGTGCCAGCTAATTTTCCAAAGCGTTCAAGCGAGTTGGCAACGTCTTCAAAGGAGCGCAGTTCACTGTAGTAAATGGGCATTCCCAAGGTCTGTAGTTGTGATAGTTGCTCGCGGGGATTACCGCTGAGCCAGCCAATTAATAAATCGGGTTTAAGGGCGAGAATGGCTTCTTGGTCAAAGCGGTTGTAGCTGCCGACACGGGGTAATTTCTTTGCCGCGTCGGGGTAGTCGCTAAAGCTAACCGCAGCGACTAATTTGTCGCCAGCGCCAGCGGCATAAACTAATTCGGTAGCACCGGGCGAAAGCGCGATTATTCGCTGCGCTGTTTTGAGCAAGCAGAGCTGGGCGTCGCTGTCGTCTGTGACGCAGACTTTCGCACGGGCCTGCGCCGAGATCAGCACGCTGCCAAGCAGTAGTGTGCAGACTAGTGTTAAGGAGCGACCCATTACCACTCCACGCCTTTGCGGGCCTTAATGCCGCCGCGGAAGGCGTGCTTTTTGTCGTCGATCATCGACACTGTGTCGGCCAATTCTTTGAGGGGTACTGGGGCGCCGCGACCGGTGATGATCACACTTTGCTCGCGGGGGCGATTGCGCAGTGCCTGGTATACTTCTTCGGCATCGATATAGCCGTATTTTAAAATATAGGTAAGTTCATCTAGCAGAACGAGATGGATGGATTCATCTTGTAATAAAACTTTGGTTTGCTGCCAGGCTTGCTGGGCTGCTTCGCGATCCTGTTCTTTATTTTGGGTTTCCCAAGTAAAGCCAGAACCCATCACAATGAAGGGGACTTCGGGGCAGCGCTGCTGAATAAAGTTGCGCTCGCCGCAGTCCCACGTACCTTTGATAAATTGCACAATTGCGGTTTTATAGCCGTGACCGATGGCGCGAATAATCGTGCCAAAACCGGAGCTGGATTTGCCCTTGCCGGGACCGCTTAATACGATTAACACGCCGCGCTCTTCAGTGGCCTTGGCGACTTTTTCGTCGATCATGGCTTTTTTAATCTGCATTCGCTTTTGGTGCTTTTCTTCGTCATTAAGCGTCATGATGGCTCCTGATTGCTGAGTCAAATCTGCGCCGTGTTACAGCGCAGATTGTGTGAGCGGTGAATGATACCTTTATTTTGGTGTGTAAGTGATGCTTAACATCGCTTCACGGCCGATTGAAAGGTAGTCACCAAAGCTAAAACTACGTGCGCTGACGTATTCTTTGTCAAAGATGTTTTTCAGTGCCAGTTGTAGTTTTACTTCTTCGTTTACACGGTAAGACACCGAGCTGTCGACTAAGCCGTAACCACCGAGTTCGTCGGTGTTGGCGGTGTCTTCAAAGCGGCTGCTCACCAGTCGTAAGCTGCCATTCACACCCCATTTCTGCCATTCGCGGCCGAGGTCGAGGTTGGCTTGTTTGTCGGCGCGGCGGCGCAGATCCAAACCGGAATTTGCATCGATGGCGTCGAGTAAGCTGATATTGGCTTTGACGCTCCAGTCCAAGATTTCGCTCGCAACACTGAATTCCCAGCCTTTTATTTCAGCACCTTCGATTTGGTCCGGGCCAAAGGTGGCAGGGTTGTATTGAATCAGGTTGTCGACTTTGTTTTCAAAGCGAGCGACACCCCAGTCACCCCATTGGTGATTGCCGCGTAATTCCAACTCGATATTCTTTGATGTCTCTGGGTTTAAGGTATCGACACCGTAAAAGGGGTAGTACAAGTCGTTAAACGTTGGCGCGTTGTAGCCTTCGCCGTACGAGCCAATAAGTTTGATCTCGTCGACTAAGTCGTATCCCACCGACACATTTTTGGTTTCGTTCTTGCCGAACTGGTCATTGTCGTCTTTGCGAAAACCGATCAGTGCGTCAAGGGCGCCAAAATCACCTTGCCACTGTGCGTAAACGCCCTTATTGCCGCGGTCCACTTCGCCGTAACTAAGGTTGCTTTCGACGTGATCCAGCGAGCGCTCGGCACCGACGGTAAGGACATGGTGTTCGCCAATCATGACATCGTTCTGCAGGCTGTAGATACGGCGTGTGGTGTCAAACGTGTCGCCATTGACGCCAATGGCAGCGGGGTCAACGTAGCGATAGTTGATAGTCGATTGATCTTTGGACTCGCCGGCTGACAAGGTCAGGAGCCAGCTATCTAGCGGGCGGAATTCGCCGCGAATATTGGCGATGCCGACTTCGGCCTCGGTGTATGGCGAGCACGCATAGGTCACGCCGCCAGCCCGACAGTTATTGTCATAGTCGCTTTCGGTTTTACTGTTTTGATAGAGCGCAAATAATTCTGCGGCGTCGTTGATTTTATGACTGAAGGTGGCGTTGATAGCGGTTTGCTCAAAGGCGTCTTTGTCGCCACTGACGCCGGCTTTGCTGGCAGTATTGTCAACACCGTCGGTTTCTTCACGCAAGACGCTGATATTAGCTTGGGTCTGCTCATTGCCGCCGCTCACGGCGACGAGTGCCTTGCGGCTGCCTTGGGTGCCCACCCCAAGTTGAATCATTGGTTTGAGCCCGTCGGTGTCGTGGTATTTGCGGGTAATGATATTGATTACGCCACCAATGGCTTCTGAACCGTATAGGCTGGAGCGCGAGCCGCGCACAATCTCGACGCGCTCTATCAATTCCGGCGGTATATTGGTGAGGGCGGGTGCACCGTTGGTGGCCGAACCGATGCGTACACCGTCGATCATTAACAGAGTATGGTTACTTTGATTGCCGCGCAAAAACAGGCTGGTGCTAGCGCCGCGCCCGCCGTTGCGAACAAAGCTGACGCCAACAGCGCGGGACAGCAACTCTTGCAGGTCGTTGGGCTGAATGCGTTCGATATCAGCGCGCTCAAAGACCGTGACCGGCGCCAGAATATCCGCCACCGATTGCTCGGTGCGCGTCGCCGTGACGATGGTAGTTTCTATATGGGATTCATCAGCCGCAAAAAGCGGTGACGTGGCAAGGGTAAAAATACTGCTAACAGCAGCAAGGGTGGTTTTGTTCATTGTGTAACCTCAAAGCTATAAAAGGAAGCAATGAGGGAGGGGTAGGGGCTATATACAAGTATACGACCGCTGATGGAGCCCTCCGCTTCATCGGGTGAATCAGTAAAGGCCGGTTCCGGGCTCGCACTTCAGAAAACTGAAATTGCTTACCGTTGCGGGGGCAGCGTCGGCATTGCGGAGACTCGTTAGAGTTCGCGCACCTGACTTCCCGTTTAACTCATTGACCCTGTAGAAGGGGCGCAGAGCACCTGTTACTTGGCGCGCACTCTAAAACTGCGCTGGGGGTTTGTCAAATTAGCGTGGCTGGTGTTTTCAGCACCGAGTGATTTTAGGAAGGCGTTTAATGTCGTCTAGTAGTTGTCGGTTCATGGGCGCTGGCGTGTTGTGCTGCTCAGCGAGTTGGCAGACGTAGCCGGTGATGGCGTCAATTTCGGTATCGCGGCCAGCTTCCACATCCTGCAGCATCGACGAGCGATTGGCGGCGGTGGTGGTGGCAACCTCGGTGACGAGTTCATACAGGTTTGCCACCCACTCGCTGCGACCCAGGACTGAACTGAGCGCCAGTATTTCATTGACGATTTGCTGAATCTGAGCGCGACGCTCTGGGCTATTTAACAGTTCACCATTGCGGCAACGGTGAATGACGGTTAGCGGGTTGATGACACAGTTTATGGCGAGCTTGCGCCATAGCACCGCGTCAATATTGTCGCTGACACTAAGCTGCAAAGGCGGAAAAGAAAGGGATTCGGCAAGTTCTAAAAGCACCGTGCGCTGGTCATTTTCGGTACTGCCAATAAAGGTATGGCCGTGGCCGGCATGCACATATTCAAAGCGATTTTGCTGATAGCAAGCTTCGGTGGTTGAGCCTTGGAGTACGGTGGCATTTTGAAACTCTCGTCGAATTTGCTCGACAATCCCCAGGCCGTTTTGAAGTAAAACCATGACGGCTTGCGCTGCGATATGGGGTTTTATACTGCGCAGTGCGTCCAGAGTTTGCTGAGCCTTGGTAGTAATTAATAGATGCTGAATTGGCGTCGAAATACTTTCGGGGCAGTCCGCTGGTATAGGGCAAAGCCACGTTTGATTTGCGCTGATTAGGCGAATGCCGCCGTGTTGTCGGTAGTGATCAAGCGTATCTTGATCGCGAAGAATAAGGCGAATATCCGCACCCGCCTGATAGCCATATGCTGCCCACAGACTGCCGATCGCTCCCGCTCCTAAAATGTACAGAGTGCGTTCTGACGCTGGCGATAGACTGGCTTTTACCATAAGACGGCCTTTATGACGCAGTGAGACGTTTTGTCGCTTATCCGGGGATGCTAAACTGCCGACCGCAACATAACAAAGGAAACTAGGCTATGCCAGCGTTTGATATTGTCTCAGAAGTGGATCTCCACGTTTTTACCAATGCCGTTGATCAGGCAGGACGGGTCATAGAGACGCGTTTTGATTTTAAAGGTGTGGATGCGCGCTTTGAGCGCGATGCACTGACCGTGACTATGTTCGCCGAGGCGGAGTTTCAGTTGCAGCAAATGGAAGATCTATTGCGCGCGGCCCTGGTTAAGGTGAAGATCGACCCGCTGGCGATGGAGCTGGGTGATGTAAAAGGCGCGGGCAAGCAGGTAAAGCAGCTGGTTACTATGCAAAGCGGTCTGACCTCCGACGTGGCGCGTAAAATTGTAAAATTGATTAAAGAAAGCAAAATTAAAGTACAGAGCCAAATTCAAGATGAGCAAGTGCGAGTGACAGGCAAAAAGCGCGACGACCTTCAGCAAGTGATGGCCTTGTTGCGTGCTGAGGAGTTAGATCAGCCTTTGCAGTACACAAACTTTAGAGATTGATAGCCCGTTACTGGAGAGCTTAATGCGCCTTACGGTGAGTATTGCAGTGGTAGTAAGCTCGTGAGTCATCAGGAAGAGCTAGTCGATCTGGTCTGGTGGCGACAAAAACCCGTCTGGATTATGGTGTTTCTCGGCTTCTCGGCGGGGGTTCCCCTGCTGCTGATTTTTTCCAGTTTGTCGCTATGGTTGCGGGAAGCCGGAGTCAGTCGGGCTGAAGTTACCTACTTTAGCTGGGCAGCGCTGGGGTTTTCATTCAAGTTTGTCTGGGCGCCGCTGGTCGATAAATTGCCGCTGCCCTTGCTTAGTGCGGCGATGGGGCGACGGCGCAGCTGGCTGTTATTGGCCCAGCTGGGGGTGATTGCGGCCATTTGTCTGATGGCCTTAACCGATCCTCAACAGCAATTGCAGATGATGGCGGTTGCCGCCGTGTTGCTGGGCTTTTCTGCGGCGACACAGGATGTGGTGATCGATGCGTTTCGGATTGAATCTGCCGATGCCCGTTTACAGGCCTTACTTTCATCGACGTATATCGCCGGCTACCGGATTGGCATGATTGCCGCCGGCGCGGGTGCACTATATCTGGCCCAGTTTTTTGGCAGTACCAGCGATGTGTATCATTACGACGCGTGGCGCAACACATACTTGTGTATGGCGGCGGTGATGGGCGTGGGGGTGCTTACCACCTTGTTGATTGCCGAGCCGGAGTCGGGTCGGAGTCCGTACCATTATCCTACCGGCGATTACCTGCGGTTTTTTATTGGTTTTGCCCTCTCTGTCGCGGCCTTTGTAGCGGTGTTGTTTATCGTGCCGCCGTCACCCCAATGGTTTGAGGGACCTGGCCAGTATTTACTGAGTTTTGTCTATGGGGCATTGAGTTTGATCTTGGCGGCAGCTGCTGCCTTGGTGGTATTTCGCGTGCTGACCGGGTTCGGCTTTGTGAATCGCAGCTTGGTGTCTGAAAGTTATACCCAACCGATAAATGATTTCATTCAACGCTATGGCAGTCTGGCGATATGGGTATTGCTACTGATCGGATTCTATCGTGTTTCCGATATTGTGTTAGGCGTTATCGCCAATGTTTTTTATCAGGACATGGGATACAGCAAAGATGAAATTGCCAGTGTCACCAAAATATTTGGTGTACTGATGACGATTGTTGGTAGTTTCTTTGGCGGCTTCCTCACCCTTAAGTATGGCGTGATGCGGGTGCTAATGCTGGGGGCGATTTTGGTCTCGCTCACCAATTTAATGTTTATGTGGCTGGCGGGAGTTGATGCGAATATTTTTGCATTAACACTGGTCATCGCCGCCGATAATTTAAGTGGTGGTGTCGCTGTTGCCGCGTTCGTCGCGTGGTTATCCAGCCTGACCAATATCTCGTTTACCGCTACTCAATACGCGATGTTTAGCTCGATTATGACCCTGTTTCCCAAGTTGTTGGGTGGTTATTCAGGGACGGTGGTTGAGTCGGTGGGGTACTCGTCGTTCTTCTTGATTGCGGGTGCGATGGGGCTGCCAGTTATTGTGCTGATTTGGTATTTGAATCGGCGGATTGAGACGTCGGCGTAGGCTTGTCATTTCCCGTGACGCTGCCGATTAGCTCTGGGCTTTTATTGAAATAGCGGCGAGAACATAATTCTACTTATTGCGTTCTGTCATTATTCTTTATGGGGTGCCAATTTGTTAAAGGGAAAAATAATAAATAGTCATTCCCGTTTTGGCGGCTTTCGTTTTTGGGCGACGGCGCTGCTGATTGTTGCTTTTGTAGCGCTGTATATTTGCCATTCGTATGTTGATTTATCTTACCGGCGTGATTTAGTCGATTCCGGTCAATGGTGGCGTCTATTCAGCGGGCAGTTTGTTCACAATAATAACTCCCATCTATTTTCGAATATGGCGGCGCTGCTGCTGTGCAGAGTCTTACTGTCGATTGTGTATGGCGAGCGTGATTTCATCCTCAGTTTATTGAGCTGCGCGTTTATGACTGGCGTGTTAATTCATTTTTTGTTGCCGTCATATGAGTATTATTTAGGCGTGTCGGCGGCACTTTATGGGGTATTGATTGCAGGTGCTTTGGCTATGTGGCGCGGACGCCCCTATGCGGGCGCGTCCTTATTTGTGCTCATTATCGCTAAATTATCATTAGATTATCTTGTACCTGATTCTGTTGATGGTGTGTCGGAGCGCATTGGTGTTCCGGTGGCGGTCGAAGCGCATTTTGTGGGGGTGTTTGCCGGAGTGCTGGTTGGTGTGGGTGAAGCTGCGCTGGGTTTAATCAGGCCAGCGGCATTGCCGCCAAAATAGTTTGCCAGATTCGTCGGCACTGGATTCTTCAATTAGGTGCGTCAGCTGACGTCGATAGCTCTCGCTGTTCGGTGGTAAGCTAATTTTGCCTTGGCTATTCACAATCCTAAACCAGGGTAGGCGGGTGTCTTTCGGAAGGTGGCTTAGCAGGCGGCCAACGTAGCGGGCTTGACCGGGTAAGCCGGCAAGTTCAGCAACTTTGCCGTAGCTGCACAGGCGCCCCGCTGGGACGCCGTGAATCACCGCGTAGATTTGTTGAATGGCTTCGTCGTTCACTGCTGCCCTCCGTGCAATCGCGCGAGGGGCGAATTATTCCGCTTCGAGGTTGCGCGTGCGCTCCCAATAATCTTCGTAAAAGAAGTCTACTTCACCGGTTTCCAAGGAGTATTCAGCGCCGACTACCATCAGCTTACCTTCGCTAATTAATTTTTCCAGTGTGGGTGAGCCGCTGCTCAGGTGTTCTACTGAGCTTCTCACATTGGCGCGCACAGACTGCTCAATTAAAGCTTTGTGATCGTGACGCAACTCAGTGCAAAGCAGAGTTTCAACCGCAGGGCGAATACGTTTAACAATCGAGTGCAGGTTTTGCGACGGAATTTTGCTATTGCCGGTGAGCACGTCAACGGTGGCTGAGATGGCGCCGCAGCTTGAGTGACCTAGTACGACAACAAGCGGTGTACCAAAGCTAAGCGCTGCAAACTCGACGCTGCCAATGCCTGATGGCGCTACGACATTGCCGGCAACGCGGATAACAAATAGATCGCCAAGGCCCTGGTCAAAAACTAATTCGGCGGGCACACGGGCATCTGAACAGCCTAGCACGATGGCCAGAGGCGCTTGAGTTTCGACAAGTTCTGGGCGCTTGTTATGAATGACGGTGGCGAAGTCGCTGTTTACATTTTTGACAAAGCGGGCATTGCCTTCTTTTAGCCTCGCGAGTGCTTCTTGAGCTGTAATCATGTGTAGATTCCCGTTATGTGAGGTTTGCTTATAGCCAGTCGCTGATCAGTACGCCAATACCGAAGCTTTCGATGGCGTTATTGTATTCAATCAGGCTCTCTCCGTAGCCATTAAAGTACTTAACATAGGCCTTGACCCGCGAGCTAATCGGAAAGCTCCAGCCTAATTCGATGGCGCCTTTGTTCTCGCTGCGCAAATTATTGCGCAGCATGAGGCTAAGGGTTCTGTTGTGCCATTGATATATGCCCATCCATTCGAAATGGCCAAGGTATTTTTCGATGTCGGGGTTGTCATCGTCTTTGGATGATTCCGGTAGTCGATACCAGGGCTTGAACGTCATCGCAAAGCGATCCCGCTCAAAGACCATGTTTAGCATAATACGATTCCAGCTCCGCGATAAAGGTTCACCGCGACCATTGGATTGATGATTAAAAATTATTTGGTTGGCAACGTTGCGAATGCCCATCCACTCCCAGGTGTTCGTTAGGGTGAACATCAGTTCGGGCTCGTGATTGGTTTCGCGAAACGGGGCTGACGCGGCGCTGTTATAAGCCTGCCAGAATGAGCGATTGGTGTAGCCGACGCTAAGATAGCCATTGTCTTCAAAAATTTGTTGCCAAACAGTGAGTTTAATACTGAGCTGAAATTCAAGCTCGACGCGGTCGGCGTCGGCACTGTTGTTGGGAAGAAGGCTGCTGTTGTCAGAAATGTCATCGCGGTATGACGCCGCTAAAATGTAATTACTGCGATGCGGTGTGAGCACGAAGGGATTGTCGACCGTGAATTGCTCTAGGGCAAATCGCTCTTCTACGACGCCACTGTGTCGAATTCCGGTTTGCTCATTTTCTTGGCTTGGTTCGGTATCTGATTCCAGGGCAGACGTATTACAAAAATGACGAAGCTCGCCTACCGTAGTGGACTCAGCTGCGGATTGCGCGGCCAGCTGTAGGCATTCGGCTTCTTCGCGGGTGCTTTGTGCCTGAACCTGATGTACGCCAAGCAGGCTCACCGTGAAGAGTATCGGCGCGAAGTACTTGCCAAGTCGCATGGTGTGCGTAGTCCCCTTGTTACATTTATTATGACGGGGCCGATTGTAAACTAAAGTGGCTTTTCGTGACCGGATTTTTACACGCTATGACACATTGCCTTCCTGACTTTGGCGCGGGTGCTTGAATTTACTGCTAACACCCCAACATCTTTAGAAAGCCTGAGCTGAGTGATCCTCTGATGCGATTGTTATTCCTGTTGTTTATTGGCCTACCGATTATTGAAATGTGGCTGTTAATAGAAGTTGGCGCTGTGATTGGTGCGCTGCCAACGATTGCCATGGTGGTGACGACAGCACTTATTGGCGCAGCCCTACTTAAACAGCAGGGCATAGAGACCTTAACCCGCGCTCAGCAGCGTTTAAATTCGGGGCAGGTACCCGCTACCGAAATACTAGAGGGCTTGATGTTGGCGGTAGGCGGCGCCCTATTGCTAACCCCTGGTTTTGTGACCGATGCAATTGGTTTTGTGTGTCTCATTGCACCATTGCGCCGGATGCTGATTGCAGGGCTGATCAAGCGCGGTGTCATGCAGGTACAGATGAATCAGTTTCACACAGGTGCCAGCCCCTTTAGTGCCGACCCTCAGGGTTTCAGTGGCGGTCCCAATGCTGGCGTTCATCGCGAGCCTGGTGACGGGCAATCTCAGGATTCGGTAATTATCGAGGGTGAATACAAAAAAGAAGAATAATTTTTGTCCGTGCTCTTGAAATGCTTTCCGTGAACCCCATTTACAGCACAGCCCACGGTGACTTGGTGATTGCACTTGGTTTTCCCAGTCGGAACAAATAAGCCTGTTCTGATCCGTATGAAAGGGGTTTAAGTCAAAATGCTTACGGGCGAAGAGTCTTAGGTGTTTGGGCTGATGCCGGTTTAGCCGGTCTATAAATTCTAAATCATTGATTTAATGGAGATTGATAAAAATGAAAATTCGTCCGTTATACGATCGCGTTGTAGTCCGTCGTAAGGAAGAAGAAAAAACCAGCGCTGGCGGTATTGTGTTGCCAGGTTCTGCAAAAGAAAAGCCGAACCAAGGTGAAGTATTGGCTGTTGGTGAAGGTAAATTGCTTGAGAGTGGTGAATTGCGTCCGGTTGGCGTTAAAACAGGCGATTTGGTTATTTTTGGTCAGTATTCCGGTAGCACGGTAAAAATCGACGGCGAAGAGCTGATCGTTCTGAATGAATCAGAAATCTTTGGTGTGGTAGAAGCTTAAGTCCGACACAAGATTTCTTTTGAATCAACGAATTAGTTAATAAAAGGGTTATAAGATCATGGCAGCAAAAGACGTAGTATTTGGCAATGAAGCGCGTCAGCGTATGGTGGCTGGTGTCAATATTCTGGCTAACGCAGTAAAAGTGACTTTGGGGCCAAAGGGCCGCAACGTGGTACTTGAGAAGTCTTACGGTGCACCAACCATCACTAAAGATGGTGTGTCTGTGGCGAAAGAAATCGAGCTAGAAGACAAGCTTGAAAATATGGGCGCACAGATGGTTAAAGAAGTTGCTTCACGCGCTTCTGACGATGCTGGTGACGGCACTACCACTGCGACCGTATTGGCGCAGGCGATTGTGAACGAAGGTTTGAAATCTGTTGCTGCTGGCATGAATCCAATGGATATCAAGCGCGGCATCGACAAGGCGATTGCAGCTGCTGTTGCTGAAGTTAAAAAATTATCTAGCCCATGTGCTGACACTAAAGCGATTGCTCAGGTAGGTACTATCTCTGCAAACAGCGATTCAAATATTGGCGATATCATTGCTGAAGCAATGGAAAAAGTCGGCAAAGAAGGCGTTATCACTGTTGAAGAAGGTCAGGGCCTGGACAACGAATTAGACGTTGTTGAAGGTATGCAGTTTGACCGCGGCTACTTGTCTCCTTATTTCGTAAACAACACTGAGAACATGAGTGTTGAGCACGACAGCCCATACATCCTGTTGGCGGACAAGAAAATCTCTAATATCCGCGAAATGCTGCCGTTGCTGGAGCAAGTTGCTAAGTCTAGCCGTCCGCTGATCATTGTTGCAGAAGACGTTGAAGGCGAAGCCCTGGCAACGCTAGTTGTTAACACCATGCGCGGTATCGTCAAAGTAGCTGCTTGTAAGGCACCTGGTTTCGGCGATCGTCGTAAAGCCATGCTGCAAGATTTGGCTATTCTGACTGGCGGTACTGTTATCTCTGAAGAAGTAGGCTTGGATCTTGAGCAAGCAACTCTTGAGCACCTTGGTACTGCTAAGCGCGTCACCATGGATAAAGAAAACACTGTGATTGTTGACGGTGCTGGTGAAGCTGCTGCTATTCAGGCTCGCGTTGGCGAGATTCGCACTCAGATCGAAAATACCAGTTCTGACTACGACCGTGAAAAACTGCAAGAGCGCGTAGCTAAATTGGCTGGCGGCGTTGCGGTTATCAAGGTTGGCGCCGCGACTGAAATGGAAATGAAAGAGAAGAAAGCCCGCGTTGAAGATGCGCTACATGCAACTCGCGCTGCGGTTGAAGAAGGTGTGGTTCCTGGCGGTGGTGTTGCTCTGGTTCGTGCTATTGCGAATATCGGCAAAATCGAAGGTGACAACCTGGATCAAACAGCGGGTATTAACGCTGCACTGCGCGCACTTGAGGCTCCTTTGCGTCAAATCGTGACCAACGCAGGCGATGAAGCCTCTGTTGTGCTAGACAAAGTTCGCAACGGTACCGGTAACTTCGGTTACAACGCAGGTACAGGCGAATACGGCGATATGATGGAAATGGGTATTCTTGACCCTGCCAAAGTAACGCGTACTGCTCTGCAAGCAGCGGGTTCAGTTGCCGGTCTGATCATCACCACCGAGTGCATGATCGCTGATGCGCCAAAGCATGAAGCCGGTGGCATGCCTGATATGGGCGGCATGGGTGGTATGGGCGGTATGGGTGGCATGGGCGGCATGATGTAAGCTTCCCACCTCGCACTATCTAAAACCCCGCTTCGGCGGGGTTTTTTTTGCCTGAATTTTGACCCCGTTGCCAAGCCCGTCTTTAATCTAACAATATATCTTAGTTTTGCCTTGTGTGGTCGCTGCTAACATGTGTAGTATTGACATATATTTGAAATAATGTGCAGTAGAGGGTGTTTGATTGGCTTGTCTCGCTGCCTGATTCAAATCATAAAAATAATTGTGCAGGTGTTTGTCATGAGTCTCAGTCGTTACCTTTGTATTCTGTTCGCTGCCGCCGCTTTGTCAGCCTGTGGCGGCAGTTCTGGGTCGGACTCTCGTTCTGCGGCGCCGCCTAGCAATGGCGGAGGCGGCGGTAACCAGCTTCAAGATGCCGATTCCGATGGCATAGCCGACGACGTCGACAATTGCCCCATGAATAGTAATGCAGGTCAGGCCGATGCTGATCTTGATGGGCTGGGTGATGCATGTGATGTCGACGCCGACAACGACGGTGTCGCCAATGCCAGTGACAACTGCCCCTCGGTGGCAAATGCCAATCAACTCGATACCGATGGCGATCTCATTGGCGATGCCTGTGACCCGGAAGACAATAGTGATGACGGCGGGAATAATGGTGGTGGCGAGCCAACGGATACCGACGAGGATGGTATTGCTGACGCTAGTGATAATTGTCCTGCGGTAGCAAACGCCGGACAAGCTGACGCCGATAGCGACGGTTTGGGAGATGTCTGTGACAACGACGCAGATAACGATGGTATCAACAACGGTCTAGACAATTGCCCAGCTGACGCCAATGCTAGTCAGCATGATGTTGATAGCGATGGTATAGGTGATGTGTGTGATCCACAGGATGATCGCGATACCGATGGCGACGGTGTAATAGACTCAGTTGATAATTGCCCGATGACGGCCAACGCAGATCAGCAAGACCTAGATGCTGACACGGTTGGCGATGTTTGTGATCCTGAGGACAATCGCGATAGCGACAGCGATGGCCTGAGCAATGAGCTAGACCTCTGCGCAGATACGCCCGCCGGTGCGAATGTTGATGGCAGCGGATGTGCTGCCACGCAGACCAATGCGTCCTGTGGAGATAGCTTCGCCTCCGTTAGCGCCAATCGTCACTATCAGGTGATATTGCCATCAGCGAGTGGCGAAAACATTAGTTTTGAAGTGTTTGAGCCGGCAGAAATCAATTGCGGGCAGCTTGCACTGGGTGCGCACCCCTTGGTATTGCATAGCCATGGTTTTGGCGGCGCAAGGGTGAGCGATACCGGTGGTGAATATACTGGCAATGCGATTGACCGTTTGGTGGCAGGTGGTTATCCCGTGATTAGTATTGATTTACGTGGCTTTGGTGATAGCGGCGGCACGGTGCGGGTATTAGATCCAGATTTTGAAGGCTTGGATCTGTTGCAGATTTTAGATTGGGCAGAAGCTAATTTAGATTATTTGGCTTGGCGCGACGAAGGCACCGGTGAGTTTGCCGCCCGCCCAGAGACGGCGGTGAGCGTCGCTGGTGGCGTTAACTTGCTGGCCGGCTCGGTAGGTTCTAGCTACGGCGGTGGTTACCAAATGTTGATTCACGGCGTTGATGAAAAACAGCGTTTGGATGCCATGGTGCCAGATATTACTTGGCACAATTTACCCTACAGTCTTAATCAGGGCGACGTAGTTAAGTCGGCTTGGTCCTTGTTGTTGGTAGCGGGTGGATCGGCGGGTAGTTATCAGCCTGGCCTGGAAAATCAGGAGTCCCCTTTAGCAAGAGGTCTTGATCCCTTTGTGCTTGAAACCTTGGTGCGGGGATTGGCGACGAATGAGTTTCCTCGCGATGCGCTAGATTGGTTTAGCTACCATAGCCCTCGCTATTGGTGTGGCCTGAATGGCCAGGCGACTATGCCGTATAGCGTAGCGGCGAGCGACCTAAATAATAATATTACCAGTGAGTTTAACGAGGCGCCGGGTAGCAATACTTACAGTGGCCAACCTGGTGTTGATATATTGCTCACTCAAGGTATTCGCGACACCTTATTTAATTTCAATGAGGCGTGGTGGAACTTTCAGTGCTTGAGTGAGCGCGCAGAAAATACCGGCCACGAAGTGCGCATGATGACCCATGAGAGTGGGCATATTATTTCTAGCTTTATTGGTGAAACCCCAGAGCCGCTATATCTACAAGCGCCCGGTGGCAAGTTCGCCTGCGGTGAGATCGATCAGCGCGATGCGACCATTGCTTGGTTTGATGAAAAGTTGCGCGGATTGCCTGCGGCTGAGTATTTGAGTGGTGAAAACGCCATTTGCACCTCGTTGGCGGACGATGATGCGGTGATGATTCCGGTGGCAGAGTTTAAAGCTCGACGCTCTGCTAATGATGACACCGCCGTTACCTTTAGTGAATTTAACGACCTAGCGGCCAGCAATGTTTTAAATGGTGTGGCTGCGCAATCGGCACATTTGCTCGCTCAGGATGTGGTGGTTGTGCCAGTGCTTAGCGTTGCTGACAGCAATGGTTTAATCATTGCGGGTATTCCTCAGCTAGATATTGCCGTGACCACACCTCAGCTAATTAACGATGCGGTGTGTGCCATGGGTAGCGTGCCGACCCTTCGCACGGGTTGCGATAGTATCTTGTTCGCGGGTGTGGCAATTCGCAGCGCCGGTGGCGAGTGGCGATTATTAGATGATCAGATTGCGCCAGTGCGGGGCTTGGGCGAGCGCTCGGAAGTTGATTTGGTGGGTATCGCCGAGCGCCTTGAGCAGGGCGATGAGCTAGGTTTGTGGTTGAGCGGTTACCACCCGCAGTATTTGGAAGCCTTTTCTCGCGACGTGACTATTGTTGCAGTAAACGTTGCTGCCAATCTCCGTCTGCCTCTGTTTGCCGTTAAAGCAGATGGCCAGCCAGATTTTGAACGCAGTGTCGCTGAGTCGCTTGCGGCTCCTGCAGCGGATAGCGGATCAGGGTTGGGTGGGCTTCCAGATCTGACTGACTTGGGTGGTGGGCTACCAGCCCCCTAAGTTAAGGTGAGGGTGATGGGAAGGCGGCTTTAGGGTCGCCTTTTTGCATTTTGGCCGTAAATTTTCTGGGTAAAATGTAAACCGTTTGTGCTGCGACCACTGCGATCTCTATACTTGCTTTGCGGTGAGGCGAATTTAGTTCGCTATGATTTTCTGACCAGCTGGCCGCTAGGCTGACATTAATAGCGAGGATGTTTTGGAGCTGTCATCCATTGTTCCATGGGGGCGATCTTACGGTGAATACTGCCGTATGTTTTCACTGTCAGAGCGAGATCTAGAAGGGCATATATTGGGTTGCGGCGACGGCCCAGCTAGCTTTAATGCTGAGCTGACGCAGCGCGGCGGTCGTATCATGTCGTTTGACCCCGTCTATCAATTTTCAGCGGATGAAATTCACGGTCGCATTCAACGGGTTTATCCTGGAATGATCGCTGAGCTGGCGCGCAATGCCGCGCAATATTACTGGACTAGTTTTAAAGATCCTGGCCATTTGGGGTCTGTTCGAATGTCGGCAATGAACCGTTTTCTCGATGATTTTGAAAAGGGCTTAGATGAGGGGCGATATATCGAGGCGAGCTTACCCGAGCTACCTTTCTTTGATGGCGAGTTTGATCTGGCGCTGTGCTCCCATCTGCTATTTTTGTACAGCGAACAAATTGATGCTGCTCAGCACATAGAAGCGCTGACAGAAATGTGTCGAGTCGCCAAGGAGGTGCGAGTATATCCTTTGCTAAGTTTAGATGGCCGCCTTTCGCAACATGTGCCGGGGGTGTTGCGTTACTTTAATGAGCGCGACTATGTGGCGGAGTTAAAGCCGGTTGCCTATCAGTTTCAAAAAGGCGCCAATGACATGCTGGTCTTGCGAAGACAAGGTGTATAGCCAGTTGATTGAACAGTTAAACAACAAGGAGAAATTAAATTGGACGCTGATACCGCCGCGGTCATAGATGTACTTGAATTACAAAATGCTCAAATATATTTGCGTCCTGCGAGTGCGGTATTTACTCAGCAAGACGGCTTTTCAGAATCAAATTCAGATTTGCCGATGCTGGAGTGTGTCAGTGCAAAGTGCCGCGCAATTATTTCCTTGCAAGGCGCGCAGGTTTTGTCTTTTTGCCCTGCGGGTAAAAGTGATCTTCTATGGCTGAGTTCACGTTCAAACTTTCAGCCGGGTCAGGCTATACGTGGCGGAATTCCCGTGTGCTTGCCGTGGTTTGGTGTTAATCGTCACCAAGCTGATCTGCCAAAACACGGTTTAGCTAGAACCCAATTATGGGCCTTGGACGATGTTCATCAGGGTGACGATGAGGTCATTAAATTACGTTTTACTTTTCGTCCAGCGAGTGATGATTTAGCGTTATTTCCCTATTCATTTCTTGCCGAGCTGACAGTAGAGCTTGGTGATAAATTGCGTCTTAGCTTACGTGTTACCAACGAGGGGCAGGAAGCGATGCCGCTCAGCTTTGCATTGCACAGCTACTTTTCCGTTGGTGAGGTGCAATCGGTAAGTATTGATGGCATTGATGGTCGGGAGTATCTGGATAATTGCCAAGGCTTAGCTCGGTTTGTACAGCATGATAGTCTGGTTTTTGATAGGGAAATAGATCGAGTTTTTGAATCAGCGGCTGGCAAGCAGGCTATTATTGACGGGGATCGCAAAATTACAATTGAGGGTGAAGGCTGCGATACGGTGGTGATCTGGAATCCGGGAGCTGAGCTTGCTGGAGCGATGAGTGATGTCGGTTCGCAATATCAGCGCTATGTTTGTGTTGAACGCGGTATGGCCTTTGCTGATGAGTTAGAGTTGGCCGCGGGTGAAATGGTAGCTGCCGAGATGCAGCTTTCCTCCGGTTAATCAGAGGTGCCTATATGTTTATTATTCTCTGTCTAATTAACATCGTCGTGATTTCCCTAGTGGTATTGATTCACCACGAAGCGCTGTTTAACTTGTCTAAATTCTTACCTCGCTTAGCGACGCCTCGCCATCAGGTTTTGGTCGGCTTAATTGGTGTATTGGTGGCCCATACGGTTGAGATTTGGTTGTTTGCATTGGCTTTTTATCAGCTCAATACTGATGGTCGCTTTGGAAGCCTAAGCGGTAATTTCAGCGCTACCATGCTCGATTGTGCGTATTTTTCCTTTACGGTTTATACGTCGCTGGGGTTTGGCGACATCGTCCCGATTGGCGATTTACGTTTTTTGTGTGGCTTAGAGTCTCTTATTGGCTTAGTGATGATCGCGTGGTCGGCGTCGTTTATGTATATGGAAATGCGGAAAAACTGGTGACATTTTCGACCGAATTTAGCGGTGAGGTATTTGGTTAAGTTTCAGTTCAGCTCCAGTGGCGTAACATGAACTTACATTAAAAGTTAGGCGGCAAGTGTAGATAAGCGCTGTCGCGATTAACTAAAATATCTAAGGGGAATATTATGCGTTTACAGTTGATTTTTGCCGTTATGTTGTCTGGACTTATTGTGGGCTGTAGCAGCACAGGGACAACGTACCAACCGGCTGACGAGCGCGGTGCTTACGGTTATACAGAAACAGAATTAGGTAGTGATCGTTACCGAGTGACATTTACCGGCAATAGTCGCACAGATAAAGAAACAGTAAATGACTACGCGATGCTGCGCGCGGCTGAGCTGACTTTGCAGAATGGATATAACTGGTTTCACTTGGTAAACCGCGATACTGAAAGCAAGAGTCGTAGCAGTACCAGTATTTCTGGTGTAAATGACTTTGGTGGGCACACCGCTGTTTATCAGCGCTGCGGTCTAGTGAGCTGTGACACGGTAGTGACCCAGACTCCGTCGCGCTTAAGTGGAGGTGTTTCGTCGACTACAACGCGCACGAATTACCAAGCGTCATTAGAAATTAAAATGGGTAAAAACCCTATGCCAGATGACGCCGAGGCTTATAATGCGCAAGAGCTTGCCTCTACCCTGCGTCGTTGGATGGGCAAAAGCGAGAAGTAGTTTACTCGCTTTTTGATTTGTACCGGGCGCTTGTCGCCCGGTTTTTGTATGTGTGGAGTATGTAATGGCTGAAACGGTGGTGGTGTTAGGTGCAAGCCCGAAATCAGAGCGGTATTCCTTTAAAGCTGTGCAGCTACTGAGTGAATATGGCCATCGAGTCTTACCGGTAAATCCGTATCACGCAGCGGTAAGCGGGGTGTCATGCATTGCGTCGATGGCTGAGGTGTGTGAAAAGGTCGATACCGTTACCGTCTATGTTCGCGCAGAATTACTGAAAAATGATCTTGCACAGATTATTGAATTGGCGCCCCGGCGAGTCATTTTTAATCCGGGCACCGAGTCTGCAGAGATGGCAGAGTGCTTGGAAAGTGCGGGAATCGCAGCGGAGGAAGCCTGCACTTTGGTGTTGCTGCGAACTGGCCAGTATTAAGTTCGCAGCCAAAAACAAAAAAGGGAGCCAAATTGGCTCCCTTTTTTGTTTTTAAAACTTTCTTAAACGAATTGTAGCAAGGCGACCATGGCCACTGTTAAGGCAATGCTGCAATGTACAACGCCTTTCACTGTTGTCATTGGGCCGGTTTTACCGAAGATCGCATTCAGTTCAAGTACTACGATTAAACCGATACAAATCCACAAACCTAAGCTGATGGAAGTGCCTGCTTTGCTGACAGCGGCGGCACCTGCAGCGCCAGCGCCGTGGAATGAACCAAGCATGCCGATCAACATGGGTGCAGAGAACAGGGTGTTAGTGCGCGAGGCTAAGCCTGCTTTCGGGGCGGCTTTCGCAGCGTCACCAGGGACGATTCCGCAGACGATTTTTTGGTTTGGCCAAATAATCAGCCACACGTTCAAGAACATTAAGGTGCCCATCAGTGCGCCGATAATGATGTAGCCGTTTAAACCGCGCGCCATAGTAAAGTGCAGCAATCCGAGGCCAGTTAGGAAGGTAAACATCGCGCCCCAGCGAAACCACCAGAGTGCTCTAGGAGCTAGTTTTTTGACAGCATCTGCTTTTGCAGCCGCTTCAGCTTCTTTGAAGTATTCCGTTTGCACGAAGTTGAAATAGTAAAGTAGACCGATCCAGGTGATGCCGAATAGGACGTGAAGCCATCGGAGTAGCAGGTCTGGTGAAATAAATGCATCCATTAAATTACCCTCATTTTGCGTGTTTGTGTCGTGGATTTTTATTGTTGTTCCTTTGCTCAATATCGCACAGGGTGCGGTTTGAGCATAATGCGCAACACTAAAACCGCTAAAGTATAGCAAAGCCTATGAACTTGGGTAGCGAATAACACTCAAATGAGCCGGTAGGTGCTTTAACCCCTGACATGCCGGTGTCATAATGCCACCACTTCTACCTCTTTCAAATACAGTGAGTTTATAACCGTGAGTACGGACAGACAGGAACCAAAAATTTCACTCTCTATTGATGATGAGGATATTATTCCGCCCGCGGCACCTAAGAAGCCCGCCCAGGCATCGATGCCGCAAGGTGAGCCCGCTAAGGCTGGCGGTGGCGGTTTTGTTATGTTCATGCTGACAGTATTGGTTTTGCTGCTGTCAGGGGTTGCTTACTATTTGTACGACCAATTAAGCGCAACCCAAACGCAGCTTTTGGCGAGTCAAGATCGACTCGATGCTTTGGAAATGCGTTTGTCCTCTGCCGATGAGAGCATTAGCGAAAGCACTGTGACCACCTCCGTTAAGCTTAATGAGCTAGATCAAGAAGTTCGCAAGCTTTGGGACAATGTGTGGAAAAAGCAGAAGGATGAGTTAGCTCAGCACGAAGCGACCTTAGCTAAGCAGCAGTCCGAGATGGATAAATCGCTTAAACGCATTGTGGCTTTAGAGGCCAAATTGAAAACCAGCGATGAGCAGCTAAATAAAATTGCGAAGTCATATAATAGCGATCGCGAATCTTTTACTTCAATGTCGGGTAAATTGGACAGGGTTATTGCTCAGGCTGAGGTAAATAAAAAAGAGTTGCTGAATATGGGTAAGCAGGTTGCTTCAGGTGGCGGCTTGGATGCGCGAGTTAAAGATGTTGAGCGTCGCATTACACAAAATGAAGAGTGGCTGGATTCGGTGAATGCCTTCCGCAAACAAGTTAACCGCGATATTGAATCGATGCGTCAGACCATGACACAGTACCATTCCGGTAGTCCCGCGCTGCGTTAATTTGTGTCGGTATGCGGTGGTGCGGCCCTTTGCGCTACACTACCGCCCTCCTGCTGGTGTATACTCTGCCGCCTTTCTGGGCGCTGTCGCCAACCATTTAGCCGGAGTCTTCCAATGACCGTAATTCGTCAAGATGACCTTATTCAAAGTGTGGCCGACGCGCTGCAATACATCTCTTACTATCATCCCGTCGACTTCATCCGTGCAATGGATGAAGCCTATCAGCGCGAGCAGAATCCCGCTGCCAAAGATGCGATGGCGCAAATTTTAATTAACTCCCGTATGTGTGCTGAAGGTAAACGTCCCATTTGCCAAGATACCGGCATCGTTACTGTGTTCTTAACTGTCGGTATGGATGTGCAGTGGCAGGGCGATATGGGTGTTAGCGACATGGTGAATGAAGGCGTTCGCCGCGCCTACAATCTGCCTGATAACGTGCTGCGTGCCTCCATTTTGGCCGACCCAGACGGTGCTCGCGCCAACACCAAAGACAATACGCCAGCTGTTATCCACTATGAGATTGTTCCTGGCAATACGGTTGATGTTCACGTCGCTGCTAAGGGTGGCGGTTCTGAGGCAAAATCCAAGTTCGCCATGTTGAACCCGTCTGACTCGGTGGTGGATTGGGTCTTAAAAATGGTGCCCACCATGGGTGCCGGCTGGTGTCCGCCGGGTATGCTTGGTATTGGTATCGGCGGCACGGCAGAAAAGGCGATGATTATCGCTAAAGAAGCGTTGCTCGATCCTATCGATATCCATGATTTGCAAAAGCGTGGTGCGAGTAATCGCGCTGAAGAGCTGCGCCTTGAGCTGTTTGAAAAAGTAAACAAGCTCGGTATTGGTGCGCAGGGTTTAGGCGGTTTAACCACGGTCTTAGATGTAAAAGTAAAAGACTTCCCAACCCATGCAGCGAACAAAGCTGTTGCGATGATTCCGAATTGCGCAGCGACGCGTCACGCCCACTTTACTCTTGATGGCAGTGGCCCAGCGGCACTGACACCGCCGTCTTTGGATGAATGGCCAGAAGTGACCCGCGAAGCCGGTGGCGATGTAAAGCGTGTCAACCTAGACACCGTTACTCAAGAAGAAATGGCAACGTGGAAGCCCGGCGACACGGTATTGTTGAGCGGTAAAATGCTTACCGGTCGCGATGCCGCCCACAAGAAAATGGTCGATATGTTGGCCAAAGGCGAAAAATTACCGGTCGATTTGAAAGGCCGCTTTATTTATTACGTTGGCCCAGTAGACCCGGTGCGCGACGAAGTGGTTGGTCCCGCTGGTCCAACTACCGCAACCCGAATGGATAAATTTACCCGTACTATGTTGGCTGAAACCGGCTTAATGGGCATGATTGGTAAATCTGAGCGCGGTGATGTTGCTATCGAGGCGATTAAAGAGTTTGGTGCAACCTACCTAATGGCGGTCGGCGGTGCGGCTTATTTAGTGGCGCAGGCCATTAAGAAGTCTGAAGTGGTTGGTTTTCCAGAGTTAGGCATGGAAGCTATCTACGAGTTCACTATTGAAGATATGCCGGTCACAGTGGCAGTAGATGTTCGCGGCGAATCGGTACACAAAATTGGTCCTCAGATTTGGAAGGCTAAAATCGAAGAGCAGGCGATTGAGGTAGTCTGACGTCGAGCGTCTGGCGTCTGACGAAGAACGGGAGATGTCTGGTTGCACGTCTGACGCCAGACATCTGACGCCCGACAGTAAGCGTTTTTCGCGTATAGGGGTAAACTTTGGCCAATCAAACCTTCTACTGGCACGATTACGAAACCTGGGGGGCTAACCCCGCCCGCGATCGACCGGTGCAGTTTGCCGGTGTG
The DNA here is from genome assembly GCF_963975605.1 of uncultured Zhongshania sp. NCBI lineage: Bacteria > Pseudomonadati > Pseudomonadota > Gammaproteobacteria > Cellvibrionales > Spongiibacteraceae > Zhongshania > uncultured Zhongshania sp. Next base: position 74,478 of record NZ_CAXBHN010000009.1, read on the forward strand.
CGAACCGATGCTGATTTAAATATAATCGGCGAGCCATTGATGGTTTACAGCCGTCCCAGTCCCGATTATCTCCCTCATCCCGAAGCGTGTTTGATTACCGGGATCACGCCCCAGCAAGCCTTGCAAGAGGGTGTACCTGAGTCAGAGTTTATTGCTACCGTGCACGCGGAGTTATCGCAGCCAGGCACCTGCGGCGTCGGTTACAACAGTATTCGATTCGACGATGAGGTGACTCGTTATACCTTGTATCGCAATTTTTATGACCCCTATGCGCGGGAGTGGCAGAACGGTAATTCGCGCTGGGATCTTATTGATGTCGCTCGCCTGTGCCGCGCTTTAAGGCCAGAAGGCATAGAGTGGCCGCTGCGTGAAGACGGTACCCCCAGTTTTAAACTAGAAGAATTGAGTGCGGCTAACGGTCTCAGTCACGAGTCTGCTCACGACGCCTTGTCCGATGTCTACGCGACTATCGATCTGGCCAAATTGCTGAAGCAACGTCAGCCAAAACTATTTGATTACGCGTTGAGCTTGCGCGACAAGCGGACAGTCGCCGCCATGTTAGATGTGGTGACGCAAGTGCCGGTGTTGCACGTCTCGGGCCGTCTGCCAGCGGCCAAGTTTTGTTCTGCACTGATGATGCCGCTCGCATTGCATCCCGATAATAAAAACAGTGTTATTGTCTATGATCTTAGCGTCGATCCCACGCCTTTAATTGACTTGTCGGCCGAGGAAATTGCAGCGCGGGTATTCAGCGCAGCTGCAGATTTACCGGAGGGCACCGAGCGAATTCCCTTAAAGGAAATTCATATAAATCGTGCGCCTATCATCGCCACCGCAAAACTCGTTGACGAGGCGGTGAGCCAGCGACTACAGATTGATATGACTCAATGTCGACGTCATTGGGCGCAGCTCCATAAGGCCAGCGGTGTAGCTGAGAAATTGCAGATTATATTCGGCGCGCGGGAGTTTGCGCAGAGCAATGATCCAGACGTCATGCTTTATGGCGGCGGATTTTTTAGCGGCGACGATAAAAAAATGATGGATGAGGTTCGCCGCGCCACGCCGGATATTCTCGCTATGCAAAACTATCACTTTAGCGACGCGCGCTTGCCGGAACTACTGTGGCGCTATCGTGCGCGTAATTTCCCCATGAGCTTGTCGGATTCAGAGCGCGAGCATTGGCGCAGTTTCTGCCGTCGCTGTCTGCGTGAGCCAGAGCAGGGGCAGCTGGGTTTGGCTGCTTTTCGTCAGCGTTTAGCAGAGCTTGCACAAGAGCGGACATCTAGTACTGACGCAATGATATTGAGTGAATTAAACGACTACGCCGATGCCTTAGAGCAAGAAGGTTTGTGAGTTCGGCTTGGTGGGTATATATGGTGCGCAGCCGCAGCGGCAAGCTGTATACCGGAATCACCACAGACCCTGAGCGTCGATTTAGAGAACACTGCGGCGAAGGTGGTCGCGGTGCGCGGTTTTTCCGAACAGACCCCGCCGATGCCATCGTCTATCGCGAGCCCGCTGAAAATCGCTCCACCGCGTCGCAGCGCGAAGCGGCAATCAAAAAAATGCGCAGAAGTGAAAAAGAGTCTCTCATCATTGAATCCAAGGGATAATTTACCTGAATAGCAAAAGCCCGCAAACGCCGCTTTCCCGCGTTGCATATAAAAGCGATAATGCGCGGCTAAGCAGGGGAGAGTTATGACGGATACCGGTTCAGAGCGCGAAAAAAGCACGAACGTCGGCGTACTCAAAGCGATGATGGCATTTTTGCAGCCCTATCGCTGGCAGATGGTCGGCGCCAGTATTGCCTTGATTTGCACTGCGGGCATTACCTTGTCCATCGGCCAAGGCTTGCGTATGTTGGTTGATCAGGGTTTCTCCAGCAACGCCTCGGAAGCAGCTTTGAATCAGGCCTTGCTCCTGTTTATGGTCATGATTTTGCTACTTGCTGCCGGCACCTTTGTGCGATTTTATTTGGTGTCGTGGATTGGCGAGCGGGTGAGTGCAGATTTGCGCAAAGCAGTTTTTGCCCACGTTATTCATCTTCATCCCGGCTATTTTGAAACCAATCTCAGCGGCGAAATTCAGTCTCGGATCACCACCGACACCACTTTGCTGCAAACCGTAATTGGGTCATCGGTATCGATTGCGCTGCGTAATTTCTTAATGTTCGTCGGCGGTCTTATTTTATTGTTTATCACCAACCCCAAATTAACGGGTCTAGTGATGCTAAGCGTGCCACTGGTGGTGGTGCCGATTATTGTTTTTGGGCGTCGCGTTCGCACGCTGTCGCGTACCAGTCAAGATCGTATTGCCGGCGTCGGTAGTTTTGTTGGCGAAGCAGTTAAAAATATAAAAATGGTTCAAGCCTTTAACCATCAGAAGCTGGATAAGCAAGCATTTGACGGCCATGTGGAATCTGCCTTCACTGTGGCAATTGGGCGAATAAATCAGCGTGCATGGCTTTCGACCACCGTGATTACCTTGGTTTTGGGTGCGGTAACTGCGATGTTGTGGGTCGGCGGTTTAGATGTGCTAGCGGGCAAAATCAGTGGTGGTGAGTTAGCGGCGTTTATTTTTTACGCGGTAATGGTCGCGGCATCGGTAGGCGCTATTTCAGAAGTCTATGGCGATTTGCAGCGCGCGGCGGGTGCCACTGAGCGCCTACTTGAATTACTGGCAGCTGAAAATTTGGTGCCGACACCCGAAAAACCGCAATCGTTGCCGACAGCTCCTCAGGGGTATTTGCAGTTTGAAAATGTGGGTTTTAGTTATCCGTCCCGACCTGAACAGCGCGCCATAGATAATTTAAATTTGAATATTTCCCCTGGCAGTAGCGTGGCTTTAGTTGGCAGTTCAGGCGCTGGTAAATCGACCTTAGTGGATTTGATTCTACGCTTTTATGATGTTCAGCAAGGCGCTATTCGCTTTGACGGTATCGATATTCGTGAATTGAGCCTTGACGATCTTCGCAGCCAAATTGCCATGGTTCCCCAGCAACCGGTGTTATTTACCGGCACCGTGGCTGACAATATTCGCTACGGCAAACCGGACGCCAGTGCGGAAGAAATTGAGGCGGCGGCGCGTTCGGCCTACGCCCACGAGTTTATTGAGCGTCTATCCGAGGGCTACGACAGTTTTGTGGGCGAGGGTGGTATTCGCCTGTCCGGTGGTCAGCGTCAACGTATCGCCATTGCGCGAGCGATATTGGCTGACCCGACTTTATTATTGCTGGATGAGGCGACCAGTGCGCTGGACGCCGAAAGCGAATACCAAGTTCAACGGGCGCTAGAGCTATTGATGAAGGGGCGCACTACCATCGTGATTGCCCACCGTTTAGCCACGGTGGTGAATGTTGATATTATTGCGGTGCTGGATCATGGCAAGTTGGTTGCGACTGGCAGTCACACCGAACTTTTACAGAGCTCGCCGCTCTATGCACGTTGGGCGAGTTTGCAATTTGATGAAGGCGTTAATGCACCCGACGTGGTAGCGACGGTTTAATTTTTTGGAGAGGTAGAAGTGAAATTCTCTGGCAGTCATATTCTCTCTATCAGTCAGTTTGATCGCAATGATATTGAGCGGGTGTTCGAGGTTGCCGATCGCATGGTGCCCTACGCTCATCGCGAACGCGTTACCAAGGTGCTCGACGGTGCCATTTTAGGCAATATGTTTTTTGAGCCCTCTACCCGAACTCGTGTGAGTTTTGGTTGTGCATTTAATCTTTTGGGTGGCGAGGTGCGTGAGACCACTGGTTTTGAAACCTCGGCCATTGCCAAAGGCGAATCGCTCTACGATACCGCACGGGTGTTAAGCGGTTATAGCGATGTGATTGTGATGCGACATCCCGTGTCGGGCTCGGTTGCTGAGTTTGCGGCGGCGAGTCGAGTGCCGGTGATGAATGGTGGGGATGGTGCGAATGAGCATCCGAGCCAAGCCTTATTAGATTTATATACTATTCGTAAAGAACTGCAGCATCAGGGACGTAGCGATCTCGACGGACTGCGTATCGCCATGATTGGCGATTTAAAATACGGCCGCACGGTGCACTCCCTGTGTAAATTACTATGCTTATACAAAAACGTAACTGTGGTACTTATTTCTCCGGATGAATTGAAAATGCCGGAAGCGATTGTTGAGCAGTTGCGGCAAGCTGGTCACACGGTGCAAGAATCTGACGTGATGGAAGGCAGTATTTCAAAGGTGGATATCGCCTATTCAACACGGATACAGGAAGAGCGCTTTGCCAGCCCCGCTGAGGCGGATTTATACCGCGGCCGCTACCGGTTAAATCAATCGATATACACCCGCTACTGTGAGCCCAATACCGTCATCATGCATCCTTTGCCGCGGGATTCTCGCACCGAGGCCAATGAGCTGGATAATGACCTGAACGACAACCCGAATTTGGCAATATTTAGGCAGGCTGACAATGGTGTCTTGGTGCGCATGGCCTTGTTTGCGCTCACCCTCGACGTTGCCGATCAGGTCGATAAAGCCGCTCGGGACGTGAATTGGTATACCGAAAGACGTTTTTAATATTCGTTTTTGACTCGGCGACAGCGGATTTTTTGAATGGCAGATTTTGAACGTAAGGATGTAGAAATTGATGAAGACCGCGCTGCATGGCGCGGTTTTTTTCAGGTGCGGGCATTGCGTTTACGTCATCGTTTGTTTGGTGGTGGCTGGGGAAACTGGCTGAGCCGCGAGTTGTTTATGCGCGGCCCGGCAGTGGGGCTGCTGCCTTACGATCCGGTCAATGACTGTATTTTAAAGGTGGAGCAATTTCGGGTTGGGGCATTACATCGCGCCAAAAGTCCGTGGTTGCTGGAGCTGGTCGCCGGTATTATTGATACCGATGAAAGCCCCGCCGAGGTAGCGCGCCGCGAAGCCAAGGAAGAAGCGGGTATAGACATTGGCGAAATGGAGGCGATAGCTGAGTACTACTCCTCGCCAGGTGGCAGTGACGAATACTTTTATTTGTTTTGTGGTCGTGCAGACCTAAGTGCGGCGGGTGGCTATTTTGGACTTGCCTATGAGGGGGAAGATATTCACGCCCAAGTTATTCCCTTTGCGGATGCGATGACCATGCTCGATACCGGCAAAATAAATAATGCTCACAGTATCATCGCCATGCAGTGGCTGCGTCAGCATCGAGATACATTGCGTCAGCGGTGGGGAGCATGAGTGAGCCGGCGACAGTAAAGCCAGCCAAGCAACGCGGCTTGCTGCAATCGAGTTTGCTGGTCAGCGTGATGACCCTGATGTCGCGAGTCTTGGGGCTTGTTCGCGATGTCGTCATCGCAATTTTCCTCGGCGCCAGCAGTAATGCGGACTGTTTTTTTGTCGCCTTTAAAATTCCCAATTTCCTACGGCGTTTGTTTGCCGAAGGCGCGTTCTCGCAAGCCTTTGTGCCCGTGCTTTCTGAATATAATGAAAAAGGCAGCAAAGAGTCGGTTAAGCTGCTTATCGACCGCACCGCCGGTGCGCTGGGCGGTGTGCTGCTATTGGTAACCTCTGTCGCAGTTATAGCCTCGCCCTTGGTCGCGACAATATTTGCTCCCGGCTTTCGGGATGATCCAGCCAAGTTTGCGCTGACCTCTGACATGATTCGGATTACTTTTCCGTATCTGTTTTTGATCTCGATGACCGGTTTTGCTGGCGGCATATTAAACACCTTTGGCCGCTACGCCGTGCCGGCCTTTACCCCAGTGCTATTGAATGTGTGTTTGATTGTCTCCGCGCTTTATATGTCCTCGTACTTTGCCGAGCCGGCGATGGCCTTGGCGTGGGGGGTGTTGATGGCCGGTGCGGTGCAGTTGGTATTTCAACTGCCTTTTTTACAGCAGATTCAAATGCTGCCGCGGCCGCGCTGGGACTGGCACAACGAAGGCGTGCAAAAGATCGTCACCCTAATGATCCCAGCTTTGTTTGGGGTGTCGGTCAGCCAGATTAATTTGCTGCTAGACACAATTTTGGCCTCATTTTTACCCACGGGCAGTATCTCTTGGCTTTATTACTCTGATCGCTTGGTAGAGTTGCCACTGGGCGTCTTCGCCATCGCCATTGCCACCGTGGTATTGCCCAACCTGTCCCGCCAGCGCGCTGGCGGCAATGACGTCGCGTATTCCGCGACCTTAGATTGGGGGTTGCGCAGTGTATTGCTCATGGCCGTTCCTGCAGCGGTGGCGTTGATGCTATTAGCTGAGCCAATTTTAATTACCCTGTTTCAGTACGGCGAGCTGCAAATGCGCGACGTGGAAATGTCGAGCTTGAGTTTGCGTGCCTACACCCTCGGCCTCATTCCCTTTATGTTAATCAAGATACTGGCGCCGGGGTTTTATGCGCGTCAGGACACCAAGACGCCGGTGCGCATAGGTATTATCGCGATGGTGTCAAATATGGTGATGAATATCGCTTTTGTTGTTCCGCTGCATCACTACTGGCAGATCGGTCACGCGGGCTTGGCGCTGGCGACGGCGGGCTCGGCTTGGCTTAATGCGGGGCTGTTGTATCGGGGCTTGCGTCGCAATGCGGGCTTTGCGCCGCTGGCTGGCTGGGGGCGTTACTATCTGCAGTTGCTCTGCGGCGTGGCGGCGATGAGCGCATGCTTGTACTTTGGCTTGCAGTGGTTTAATGACTGGGAGGTTTGGAGTGTGTGGCAGCGCTCTTTACATTTGTTGGCGCTTTGTCTAGCCGGCGGTGGTGCCTACATTCTTGTTATGTTGTTAGGTGGTTTACGGCTGCGAGACATCAAGGGAACTGCTGCACACTAGTGATCGCTAGCCTGTTTTTACTGTCATGATCTGTTTCCGGCCGGCGGGAGTGGCAAGACTAGCGAACACTAGCGTTTTAGTCAGGCCTACTCCTGGGCTATAATCCCTCGCTTTGTTGGGTAACAAGACGGCTGCCATGGAGTTAATCCGCGGATTTCAACATTTTCGACCTCGTCATCGTGGCTGCGTCGCCACGATTGGGGCATTTGACGGTGTGCATTTAGGACACCAGGCCGTGTTGCGCCAGTTAATTGCCAAGGGTCGTGAAATGGGCCTGCCGTCTACGGTTGTCTTGTTTGAACCGCTGCCGCGTGAGTTTTTTTCCCCCGACGAAGCGCCTGCGCGCTTAATGAGCTTCAAAGAGAAATTTATTGCGCTGCGCGACTTGGGCATAGATCGCGTTGTGCGAATTAGCTTCACGCCAGATTTTCGCGACATGACCGCCAATGTGTTTATCCATAAGTTGTTCGTTGTCGGGCTGGGTGTGAAGTACATCGTGGTTGGCGACGATTTGCGTTTTGGCCGCAATCGCAGTGGCGATTTTGACCTACTGCGTAAGGCCGGCAAGATCGACGGCTTTGAGGTTGTCGATACCTCAACGCTTGAAGTGACCGGCGAGCGCGTTAGCAGCACGCGAATCCGCGAGGTATTGGGTAGCGCTGATTTTGATTTGGCGGAGCGCTTGCTGGGCCGCCCCTACAGTATTTCTGGGCGGGTTATTGTCGGTCAGCAGTTGGGGCGAACTATTGGTACCCCCACGGCAAATATGGAATTGCATCGTTTGCGTTCGCCCTTGTCGGGCGTATTTGCGGTGGAAGTGCATGGCGCAGACAGTGTCGTGCGGCCCGGAGTTGCCAATGTTGGGGTGCGACCAACAGTGGGTGATTTGTCCAAGGCTATTTTAGAAGTGCATATTCTCGACTTTAAACAGAGTATTTACGGTCGCAATATCACGGTTGTGTTCCGCAAAAAGCTGCGGGAAGAACACAAATTCAATGGGCTTGATGCGCTTAAAGCGCAAATAGCACGAGATGTTGAGCAAGCGAAAAATTATTTCGATATTTAGTTTAGCTAAGCTGCGGCTTTAATTAACAGTACTGATTACTTTGGAATATACAGAACACCAATATGAGTGAATATAAGCACACCCTGAATTTACCCGAGACGAGCTTCGCGATGAAGGCGAATTTGTCGCAACGCGAACCCGGCATGCTAAAGCGCTGGCAGGACGAGGGTGTGTATCAGCAAATTCGCGATGCGCGCGAAGGCCGCGAGAAATTTATTCTCCATGATGGTCCTCCGTATGCGAATGGCGATATTCACATCGGTCACGCGGTAAACAAAATCCTCAAGGACATGATTGTTAAATCAAAAACCCTCAGTGGTTTTGATGCGCCCTATGTGCCGGGGTGGGACTGTCACGGTCTGCCAATTGAGTTAAACGTTGAAAAGAAAGTCGGCAAGGCCGGCCACAAAGTCGACGCGGCGACCTTCCGCGAGAAGTGCCGTGAATACGCTTATAAGCAGGTGGATGGTCAGCGCGAAGACTTCAAGCGCTTGGGCGTATTTGGCGATTGGGATAAACCCTATCTCACCATGGACTTCCATTTCGAGGCGAATATCATCCGCGCCTTGGGCAAAATTGTTGAAAATGGCCATATGCATAAGGGGTTTAAGCCCGTGCATTGGTGTATGGATTGCGGCTCAGCGCTAGCCGAAGCGGAAGTTGAATACAAAGATAAAACCTCGCCCGCTATCGACGTGGCGTTTGCGGTAGTAGATCGCGACGCGGCGATCGTAAAAACCGGTTTGCCCGCTGATATCGACGGCGAGCTGAATCTAGCGATTTGGACCACCACGCCGTGGACGCTGCCAGCTAATATGGCGGTGTGCTTGCACCCAGAGCTTGATTACGTTTGGGTGAGTTTCACCGGTGAGAGCGGCGCCAAGATGGTGTTGCTACTAGCAGAAGCGCTACACGAATCTACTCTGGCGCGCTACGAAGTAGAGTCATTTGAGCTTGTCGGTCGCTGCAAAGGTGCGGCGCTAGAAAACCTGCTGTTACAACATCCGTTTTACAGCCGTCAGGTTCCCGTTATTTTAGGCGATCACGTGACTACCGATGCCGGTACCGGCGCTGTTCACACGGCGCCAGCGCACGGTCAAGACGACTTTGTGGTAGGCAAGCAATACGGTTTAGAGGTTTATAATCCGGTCGCGGCCAACGGTACGTTTTTAGAGGGCACCGAGTTATTTGAGGGGCAGCACGTTTTCAAGGCCAACGATAACGTCATTGCCACCCTGACTGAGCGCGGCCGCTTGTTGCACTGCAAGCATTTTGAACACAGCTATCCGCATTGCTGGCGTCATAAAAGCCCAATTATTTTCCGCGCCACACCGCAGTGGTTTGTGAGCATGAAGCAAAATGGCCTGCTTGATATGGCGATGGCGGCCGTCGATACGGTGAATTGGACGCCGGGCTGGGGACGCGCACGCATTGAATCTATGATGCAAGAGCGGCCAGACTGGTGTATTTCTCGTCAGCGTACTTGGGGTGCGCCGATTGCCTTATTTGCCCACAACGAAACCGCGGAATTACATCCCCGCACGGCTGAATTGATTGAGCAAATTGCCAAGCTTGTCGAGGCAGGCGGTATTCAAGCCTGGTTCGATTTAGACGCGGCGGAATTACTGGGTGACGACGCTGAACAATACAGTAAAGTAAACGACACCTTAGATGTGTGGTTTGATTCCGGTGTAACCCACTACGCGGTGCTGTCACAGCTTGAGAGCCTTCAGTTTCCCGCCGATTTATACCTTGAAGGGTCTGACCAGCATCGCGGCTGGTTCCAGTCGTCATTGCTGACTTCAATCGCAACGCGTGGCGTGGCCCCGTATAAGGGGGTGTTGACCCACGGCTTCACCGTCGATGCGCAGGGGCGCAAAATGTCTAAGTCTGTTGGCAATGTGGTGGCGCCGCAGAAAATCATGAATACCTTGGGCGCTGATATCCTGCGCCTATGGGTGGCGGCCACCGATTACCGCAATGAAATGACGGTATCGGATGAGATCTTCAAGCGCACCGCGGATTCCTATCGTCGCATTCGTAATACCGCGCGTTTCCTGCTGGCGAATATGGCGGGTTTTGAGCCGACGGAACATGCGGTTGAGCCTTCGGAGATGCTGGCTTTAGACCGTTGGATTATGCATCGTGCCGCGGTGTTACAAGACGAAATTGTGGCGGCCTACGATGCCTATCAATTCCATTTGGTGTATCAAAAGCTGCATAACTTCTGTGTCTTGGAGTTGGGTGGTTTTTATCTGGATATTATCAAGGATCGTCAATACACCACCAAGGCGAATAGTTTACCGCGCCGCTCTGCGCAGACCGCGCTCTACCATATTGCAGAAGCACTCACGCGGTGGATTTCGCCCATCTTGAGCTTTACGGCAGACGAATTGTGGGAGCATTTACCAGGCCAGCGGTCAGGTACCGTGTTTGCCGCAGAATGGTATTTGGGGCTGGATAAAATGCCTGCCGATAACAAGATGGGCGATGGCTTCTGGGACACGGTTCAAGATGTTAAGTCGGCGGTGAACAAGGTGCTTGAAGGCGCTAAAAAAGAGGGCTTTGTCGGCGGCAGTTTAGCAGCTGAGGTGACCTTGTTCTGTGATGAGTCATTAATGAACACTTTAAATGCCCTCGGTGATGAGCTGCGCTTTGTGTTGATTACTTCGGCGGCACGCCTGGCACCTTTGTCTGCTGTTAATGAAGCAATTGAAACGGATGTAGAGGGTTTGCAGGTGCGCGTCGCGGCTAGTGATGGCAGTAAGTGCGCGCGCTGCTGGCATCACCGAGAGGATGTGGGGCAGTCGCTTGCGCACCCAGAGTTGTGTTTCCGTTGCATCGACAACGTTGATGGCGATGGGGAAGTGCGTCTGTATGCATGATGCCGGAGTGGATAGCGAAACTGCGGCACAGCGCCGAAGCCGCGTGTTTTGGTTGCTGATAGCCGTCGCGGTAATTGTGCTGGATCAGATTAGTAAATATTTTGCTGACAGCAATTTGGACTATGCCAGCCCAATAGAAATTCTGCCGGTGTTGGACATTACGCTGCACTATAACCGCGGTGCTGCGTTTAGTTTTTTGAGTGATGCGGGTGGTTGGCAGCGCTGGTTTTTTTCGGTGATCGCCTTGGCAGTAAGTGCGTATATTTGTGTATGGTTGATGCGCTTGCAACGTCAACAATGGTTGCTGTCACTGGCCTTGGCGTTGGTGTTAGGAGGCGCGGTAGGTAACTTGTGGGACCGTATGTATTACGGCCATGTTATTGATTTTATTTCAGTACACTGGGGCACAAGCTATTTTCCAACCTTTAATATTGCCGACGCGGGCATCAGTGTGGGCGCCTGTCTTCTATTACTCGATATGGTTCTGAACCCCGAGCCGAAAAAATCAGCCTAAAAGCTGACTGGAAATAAATACATCATGACGAATATTTGCATAGCACCGGGCACTGAAATTTGCCTGCATTTCTCTTTAAGTATAATTGACGGCGATGAAGTGGATTCTAACTTCGGCGGCAAGCCGGCAAGCTTTGTATTTGGCGATGGTAATTTGTTGCCGAGCGTCGAAGCTAAACTGCTGGGATTAAAGGCCGGTGCAAAAGAGAACTTTACTCTGGCGCCGGAAGACGGTTTTGGCCAGCGCAATCCCGCGAATATTCAGCGTTTCCCGCGCAGCCAGTTTGGCGCCGACATGGTATTAGAAGAAGGCTTGGTGATTTCCTTCGCCGATGCAGCCCGTGCCGAATTGCCAGGTGTCGTAAGCGAAGTAGATGATGACTTTGTCATGGTGGATTTTAACCATCCACTGGCAGGGAGAATGCTAAATTTTCGAGTTGAAATTTTAAGCGTCAGCGCGCAGGCTGATACAAACTAATAGAGATTTTAGCGAAGCAGCAATCTGGGTGTGATGAAGTAATGAGTGACGCTGGCGACAAAATGCAAATTAAAATGGCGAACCCCCGTGGTTTTTGCGCTGGTGTTGATCGCGCGATTGAAATTGTTAATCGCGCCCTGGATGTATTTGGCGCCCCAATCTATGTTCGTCATGAAGTCGTTCACAATAAATTTGTGGTCGAAAATTTGCGTCAGCGCGGCGCGAGATTTGTCGACGAGTTAGACGAAGTGCCAGACGACAAAATCGTTATATTTAGTGCCCACGGTGTGTCGCAAGCCGTGCGTACTGAGGCTGATCGTCGTGGCTTGAAAGTATTTGATGCCACCTGCCCGCTGGTGACCAAAGTCCATATGGAAGTGGTCAATTTTAGTGGCGCGGGTCGCGAGTGCGTTTTGATTGGGCACAAGGGCCACCCCGAAGTAGAAGGTACGATGGGGCAGTACGACGCCTCCCAAGGTGGCGAAATATATCTAGTTGAAGATGTCGAGCAGGCACTGGCCCTCGAGGTGAAAGATCCCAGCCACCTATCTTATGTGACTCAAACCACCTTATCGATGGACGATACCGCTGCGGTGATTAAAGCGCTGCGGGGAAAGTTTCCAAATATAGAAGGTCCGCGCAAAGATGATATCTGCTATGCCACCCAAAACCGGCAAGACGCAGTTAAGACCTTGGCGCAGCAGGTAGATCTTGTGTTGGTGGTAGGTTCACCGAATAGCTCAAATTCAAATCGCTTGCGTGAATTAGCAGAACGCATTGGCTGCCGGGCCTATTTAATTGACAGCGAAGAAGATATTCGACCCGAATGGCTTGAAGGTAAACCCAAAATTGGTATTACCGCAGGTGCCTCCGCACCGGAAGTACTAGTGAGCGCGGTGATTGACCGACTTTGTGAGCTGGGGGCTTCCATACCCGTGGAGCTAGACGGTCGGCCAGAAAATATCACCTTCTCGCTACCTAAAGAGCTGCGCTTAGTCGACGTTTCTTAGGCCAGTCAGCATTCTTCAATCTCGGTATTGATCATTCGTACCCGACCACCGATGCTAATAATTAACTGATATGCCTCGTTATATCCGGCCTGACAGACGGTAATTGTGCCGACCTGAAAGGCACCGCTAGTGGTTTGAGCGCTGCCGTCGGGCGCAAACATGACATAATCCGCAACCCAGCGGTTTCCTTGTATTTGCACATTTCCCTGATTTCCCAAGCGTAGCAAAACGGCTTCGCCGTTGTCCTGTGCGCCATTGCCATTGTCGTCTTCGAACAGTGTCGCGCCCGTAGACCAATCGCCATCGCTATTTTCTGCGGTGATTTGTTTGCTACGCATTACTGCGGTCGCTCTCGCGCTGGTGAGAAAATGGAACAATTGCTGACCTGCGGAGCGCAGACGATATTGTTGCAGAAGGTTGTAAAAGGCTGGAACGGCGCTGACGCTGAGTATTGCCGTTATGGCTAGAGCAGCAACTAGCTCGAATAAAGTATACCCTCGATTTTCCATTATGGACTCCTTTCCATATTGGGTTACACTCAGGAGTGGTTCTCATTTCGATTTTTCAGCTTCCATGCTGATTTTAGGTTTAATCGAATACACCCCTCGTTTAATCTAGGGCTATGGAAAGAAAAGTCAAGCTTAAAACGGATACGCAAAATGCGGCTTAAGAGCGGAAACAATGGATTTACATTAATCGAGCTGATAGTGACGGTCTCGATTGCCGCTATTTTGGCAGCCATAGCGGCGCCAAGCTTTACAAAGTTTATGGATGAATCCCGTGATCGCGCTGTGGTTCAGCAGCTTGTGAGGTCGCTTATGGCCGCGCGCTCAGAGGCGGTGGTGCGCGGGACGACCGTGACGGTAAGCGCAATCAACGGGAGTTGGGCAAATGGCTGGCGGAGCTGGGTTGATGCCGACAGCAGTGGCAGTTATGACGATGGCGAAGCCATCCAGACAAATACCTCAGGCAGTGGGGGCGCGGGAATCACCGGCGATCGCGGTGGCACGGCAATTACCAATGTCGCTTTTACCCGCGATGGCTTCCTTAATGATACTGCTGCGATCGCGATTTCATATCGCACATCCCCCGAGTATTGTTCTCGTGATCGCAATATTACTATTGGTCTCACCGGCCAAGTGAGTCTCAGCGAAAGGAGCTGCCCGTAATGAGAAGTCGACAGCGAGGCGCAACCTTAATTGAAGTGCTTGTCGCCGTATTAATAACTGCGACAGGTGTGCTCGGCGCGGCCGCAATGCAGCTAAATGCGGTTAAGTTTAATCAGGCTTCCACCTCCCGCTCTACTGCAGTTTTCTTGGCGAATGATATGTCTGACCGAATGCGTGCCAATCGATCCGACGCTCTTGCGGGGCGTTATGATTTGGCGATCGATGACGATGCGCCTGCCGGTGCCGCTATATATCAAATTGATATTCAGGAATGGCTGCAGGAAATCGCGCTGCGACTGCCCGCCGGCGACGCATCTGTGGCTCGCGATGACAATAATTTCACTATCACTATTCAGTGGGACGAAAGCCGGCTGTCGAAGACCAGAGAGGCAAATGCCGGTGACAACCAGACCTTCGTTTTTCAAACTAGGCTGTGAGGGAGAGTTTATGAAGGGATCACAGCGTGGGTTTGGTTTAGTTGAATTAATGATTGCGATCACCTTGGGCTTGTTTTTAAGTGCGGCGGTGATTCAGGTATTCCTGGCAACTAACGCGAGTTCAAAAGTTCAGGATTCACTGGCCCAAATACAAGAAAACGCTCGGTTTGCGATGCGTTTTTTTGGCAAAGAAATCCGCATGGCGGGCTATATGGGCTGCAGTTCTATTGGCAATATTAGTGTGAACGTGATTGCCGTTCCTGCCAACGTAGTTGATTTTAGTTTGGCGACTGCACTAGTCGGTGAAGACAATGTAGTGGCCGGTAACGCTTTATCGGCGGTGGTGGGCAGCGATGTTTTGCACATCAAAAAAGCGTCGGAAAACGATGTTAATGTCACGGGCAATATGGCGAGTAATAATGCCAATTTACAGATAGAAAATAACAGCCTTGGTTTCGCAACAGGTGACTATGTCATGGTTAGCGATTGTTTAAATGCAGATGTATTTCGTATTGTTAATAACCCTGGCAATAACGGAAACGGCAATGCCGCAACAACCTTAGCGCATTCTGTCGGGCAGGGGCTTAATTCTAGCAATAATCTGAGCAAACTTTATCAAACGGATGCTGAGGTATTTGGGTTTGAAAGTGTCGATTACTTTATACGCGATACCGGTCGAGATACGGCTGGTGGTCGGCCTATAAATGCGCTTTATATGCAGAGATTGGTGGCTGGTTCAGGTGGCGTAACAGCTGCCGCGGTTGAGTTGGTTGAAGGTGTAGAGGATATGCAAATCTCTTACGGCGTAGATACCAATGATGATCGCGCTGTAGATGAGTATCGCAGCGGCGCTGCGGTTATGGATTGGGTGGATGTATTGAGTGTCCGCATATCACTATTGCTGGTGGCAACGGAAGAGAACATTGTTGGTAAAACCGGATCTGAAAATGCGCAGTCAGTTATTGATATAAATGGAAATGTGGTTGCGAATACGGACGGACGTTTTAGACAAATATTTACCAATGTATTTGCGATTAGGAATAAATTGCCATGATGTATGTTCTGCAGAATAGCAATATCCGTCGGCAGCGCGGCGCCGTATTGATTGTCAGTCTGGTGTTTATGTTAATCCTGACCATTATTGCATCTGCATCTATGCAGTCGTCTACGTTACAAGAGCGAATGACTGGCAATGCTAAGGACACCAATTTGGCTTTTCAGGCTGCAGAAGCAGGATTGCGCGAAGCCGAGGCTGTGCTATCCCAAATTAACGTAGGCCCTTTTGATGGCACTAATGGCCTCTATCTGCAATGCGCGGATCCCACGAACACAGCAACGGCGTGTGTTGAACCAAGTTGGTCTAATGATACATCGCTTGGGTGGCAAGTGATGGCTGCTGATGTTATTCCGTATTCAGTAAAACCGCCAGAATACATTATTGAAGAGCTGGTGAGCATAAGTAGTGAGAATGCGGTTTTGGATGCTGATAAACCCATCTCACCACT
The DNA here is from genome assembly GCF_963975605.1 of uncultured Zhongshania sp. NCBI lineage: Bacteria > Pseudomonadati > Pseudomonadota > Gammaproteobacteria > Cellvibrionales > Spongiibacteraceae > Zhongshania > uncultured Zhongshania sp. The sequence goes on from NZ_CAXBHN010000009.1 coordinate 90,317, forward strand.
GATATTTTACCGCGTAACGGCGCGTGGTTACGGAGCAAGTAACCGAAGTATGGTAGTGCTGAGTACAACATTTAAGCGCAGCAATTAAGTCTATGAATATTCTACTGAGAGAAATTATGAATAAAAGTAAGGTTTTTAATTTGCGTAAAAGCTTATTTCTAATGTTATCTGCTTCGATTTTTTTCAGTGTCGGGTACGCGCCTGCTGTTTATGCCGCAGATAGTTGTATTGTCGAGCGAACCACGAATAAATCTATAGGTAAGAAAAAGTCAAATGAGAGCGTCACCTTTTCGGATTTAAGTAAGATTACGGAAATAGTCGATATTGACGTTGATAAAAATAAGCAGTGCCCGAGTAGAAAATATGGCTTTAATGACAATAAATTGACTGTTTATAACAGTAAGTTTGATAACACAAAGTGTAAGGCTAAATTTACAGTAAAAGGGGAAAAGAAAGATTGCGACTCTGATGAGCCCGTAAACGATGATATTGCCCAAAAGCCGCTATTCTTGACGCAGGCTGCAGAGCCGAATGTCATGTATATATTGGACGACTCAGGTTCAATGCAGTTTGAGTTAATGCCAGACAGTATTATTTACAGCGACGCAAGATATATATTTCCACGTGCTGACGGTGTTTACAAAGGCAGTGATTATAATAATTATGTGCCTACTGTTGAGAAAGATGTTGGGTTTAATGCCCGCTCCCGCTCTCCCCAAGTCAATGCCGTTTACTACAATCCAGGCACAACTTACTATCCTTGGATTAAGGCTGATGGAAGTTACTATCCTAATTCAAACCCGTCGTGTGCATTGCATAATCCAGATCGAACTACAAACAGCTATGATGCGAAATTCTGTCGAAAATTAAATGTCGAAGCCAATGATAATTACAATAGCGTCAGGTGGTATAAGTGCAGTAGCGACGGTTCATGTAGCTATGAAACATCGGCAAAAAAATATTGGCCTGCGAAGTATTTTTGGTACAAAGGTACTGGCAGTAATTGGGTATGGAGTAATTTTAAAGAAGTTGAGATTCGTTCGGGTCAAACATACACCGGGGATGGCCGCGAGAATCGAGACGATTGTAATGATGAAGACCCAGTAAGCTGCACATATGAGCAGGAAATGCAGAATTTCGCTAACTGGTATACCTATTATCGCTCACGAATTCTGACAGCCCGCGGCGGCAGTGGCTATGCATTTGCTGAGCAGGGTGCTGGGATAAGGGTTGGTTTTGGTAGCATTAACCAGGGCGAAACGACAATTGATGGCGAGAAAACCAAGGTTATTGTGAACGGTGTGCGTGCCTTTGACGGGGCGGCAAGGACGGAATTTTATAAGTCTTTATATGAGCGTGAAATTCCCAATGCAGGAACACCATTGCGTTTGGCCATTGATTACGCCGGTAAATACTTTTCGCGTAAGGACAATAAGGGCCCCTGGGGAGCTGATCCCGGAACCGATGATAATTCTGACCAGTTGCAGTGCAGAAGAAACTATACGGTATTAATGACGGATGGCTACTGGTCGGGAAACGCAACAAGCGGTGGTCCAAACAATAATAATGACGGTACCGAAGGGCCAACCCTAACCGGCCCAACCGGGGCAAGTTATACCTATAAAAAGGTTTCACCTTTCACCGATGGTGAGTCCAGTACCTTGGCTGATGTTGCCATGTATTATTGGAAAAATGATTTGCGTACTGATATGGCGAACGTCGTGTCTGTGTCGAAAACATCTCCCGCTTTTTGGCAGCATATGACCACTTTTGGTGTGGGTTTGGGTGTCTTTGGTACTATCGACCCAGACACCGCTTTTAATGCAATTTCGTCAGGTGCTTCCATTACCTGGCCTAAGCCAACTTCTAGTGAAGTTAATAAAATAGATGACTTGTTGCATGCGGCGGTAAACTCGAGAGGTGGATTCTTTAGCGCGTCTGAACCGGAGGTTTTTGCCAATAAGCTTGGCAATATATTGCAAACAATTGCCAATGAAAGTAAGTCGTCAGCTTCATCAGTCGCCGCCAACTCGACACGTTTGGATTCTGGGACCTTAATCTATCAGGCGAGCTTTAATAGTTTGGAATGGTCGGGTCGAATTATTGCTTACTCACTAAACGGCGACGGTAGTCTTAACGATGTCGTTTGGGACACCAATAAGGGCGGTATTCCCGCACCGGGTTCGCGGAACATTATTACCGGAGTGGGGGAGCAAGGCTCTAAGGTGACTAAGGCGGTTGCGTTTACCCTCGCTAACTGGAATGAATTGGCAACTAGTCAGCAAAATAGTCTTCGCGCAGGGCAAGCGGCTGACGAGGGGAAGGATCGCTTATCATGGCTGCGTGGTGATAAGTCTAATGAAGGAAGCAAGTTCCGAGAGCGAACAGCCATTCTTGGCGATATTATTAATTCAGATCCATTTTTTGTCGGCACTAGCGAAAATTTTGGTTATAACAAGCTGCCCGGTCTTGAAGGTTCAAGCTATGCGGCCTTTTTGAGCAGCAAGGCGTCACGAACAGCAATGATTTATGTTGGGGCTAATGACGGTATGTTGCATGGTTTTGATGCGGCGACCGGCGTTGAGAAGTTCGCCTATATTCCGGTGTCAGCGTATCCGAAATTAGCCGAATTGACTGAAAGTGAGTATGAGCATACTTATATTGTAGATGGTTCGCCGCGTGTGCTTGACGCATATATCGACAATACATGGAAATCTATATTGGTAAGTTCAACTGCGGCAGGCGGCAAGTCAGTATTTGCCATAGACGTAACGAATCCTGGCAGCATGGGCGCATCAAATTTATTGTGGGAGTTTGCAACGGCAAGCAATGCGACCGACAAGCTGGGTGTGGCAATGAGTCAGCCCGCTATAGCGAGGGTAGCGGCTGGGGCAAATAAGTGGGTGGCGGTCTTTGGCAATGGTTACAACTCTGGCGACACTGTAAAACTCTTTGTGGTTGATCTAAAGACCGGTGCCTTGATTAAAGCGATCAATACCGGTGTGAGTGGCACTGATAATGGATTGGCAACGCCGGTGCCTGTGGACGTGAATAATGATCGCGTTACTGATTTTGTTTACGCGGGCGACTTGAAAGGCAATCTTTGGAAATTTGATTTAAGTGGTGCCAATACAAATCAGTGGGATGTTGCCTATAAAACCGGCAGTGTCCCAACGCCGCTTTATAAAGTAGAAGACCTAGATGGCAATCCCCAGCCGATTACCTCAAGGCCGACGGTGGGGATTCACCCCAAGGGTGGCTATATGGTTTATTTCGGAACCGGCAAGTATTTTGAAAATAGCGATGCACTACTACCTGCTACGCCTGCCGTACAGGATTTTTACGGTATTCGAGATAACGGTGCGAGCTTTGTCGGGAGAGATAAGCTGCTATCTCAAAGTATTGATTTTGAGGGTGCGGCGACGACCGCTAACGGTTCAACGTCGACGAATCAAATTCGTATCGTTTCAAATAATAGTATCGGCACACCGCCGACTTACGGCTGGCATTTGCCCTTGTACCCGCCGTCTAAAGCGAGGACAGGAGAGCGAGTGGTTTCGCAACCCATACTTCGCAATGGCAGAATCATTTTCGCGACAATAATACCCTCTGAAAGTGTGTGTGGGTTTGGTGGGAATAGTTGGTTGATGGAGTTAGACGCAGATACAGGCGGTCGTATTGGTGACCCTGTTTTGGACATCAATGGCGATGGCAAAGTGAATGCGCTAGACGTGGCACTTTACCAAGGTGATTATTATCCGGCGAGTGGTATTGGCAGTCCGGAAATGATAAAAACCCCCGGCATTATCGGCGCTGGTGAACTTGAGTACAAATACACCTCAGGAACCAGTGGCACTATCGGGGTAATTACAGAAACCGGTGGCGGAAGCGATGTTTCCGGCAGGCAGTCATGGAGGCAATTGCAGTGATACGGTTTTCAAAATCGGCGGGCTTCAGTTTAATGGAGCTAATGATAACGGTCGCGATTATCGGGATTCTCGCCTCTATCGCTTACCCCTCTTATCAAGCGCAGATAGCGAAATCTCGGCGCGCCGAAGCAAGTGGCGCGCTGCTCTCTGCTGCGCAGGCACTAGAGCGCTATTATACGACGAATGGGCGCTATACCACGACGGCTGCAGGATCGACATTGCCGTCGGTATTTTTGACCAAGGTGCCAGAGAATGGCGCTGCCTACTACAACATTGCTTCTAGTTCTGCTTCTGCCAATGCCTTTACGTTAAGGGCAAGCCGCGCGGGGGCGATGGTCGGTGATGACTGTGGCGACCTGACCGTAGATGAAACAGGACAGCTTGGCTTGACTAGCAAGCCAAGTGGTTCGAGCAAGACTGTCTCTGATTGCTGGCGACGCTAGTTCCCGGTATCTCTCGTTATTTTGCCGCTCGTCGGCAAAACCTACCGTTTGTCAGCGTGCTGCTGACTTCTTCGCAATATCATCTAGTCTAAGCTGAGGTTAAAGCTCTAGGCCAAGACGGTATTTGCATGAATCAAAAAGGTTTCACCTTAATCGAAGTAATGATCACGGCGGCGATTATTGCCATTCTTGTCATGGTGGCGCTGCCTTCCTATCGCGATTATACCGTTCGGGCTAACCGCTCGGCGGCGGCTAGCTATGTGATGGAAGTGGCAAATATGCAAGAGCGCAACTTTCTTGATGAGCGCAGCTACGCGACGAGTATGGCGGATTTGGGGGCAACGACGCCTACCCAGGTAAGCAGCAATTTCACGATTAGCACCACGGCGAATAACGCGGCGACACCGCCAACCTACACCGTGTCAGCGGTACCCAAAAGCGGTCAAGCCAGTGATGATAGCTGTGGCACGCTCACTCTGAACAGTCAGGGGCAAAAGGGACATGCAGCGGGGGGCGCAAGATGTTGGGATTAGGTCGGCAGCGAGGCTATACCCTGCTTGAGTTAATGGTCACTCTTGGCATTGTCGCGATACTGGCTGGCATTGCGGTGCCGTCATTTAATGACTTTATTCGTACCCAACGCTTGCGCAGTGTTGCCAGCGATTTAAACACAACATTTCAGCTGGCCCGCAGTGAAGCTGTCAAACGAAATGCTGATGTCACAATTAGCCGTGTGGGCAGTGGCTGGGTAGAGGGTTGGACAGTAATCTCAGCTGGCAATACCTTACGCTCGCAAGACGCAGTTTCTGGCGTGAATATTACCGGCAGCGCAGACAGCTTTGCATTCAGAAGTAATGGTCGTATCGATAGCGCAGTCACCTTCAGCTTAGTTAGTTCCGCTAGCAACAGTGTCGCTAAATGTGTTCGCGTGTCTTTAAGCGGTAGCACGATCACCGATGATGGGAGCTGCTAATGGCAATATGTCATCGCTCTACAAATGCAGGTTTTACACTAATAGAAATATTGGTGGCCTTGGTTGTATTACTCGTCGGCTTGATGGGCGCGGCCGGTTTAATGGTGCGTACTGTGCAGCAGGAAGCGGAATCCTATCAGCGCTTGCAAGCTTTGAATGTCCTGCAAGATATGGTCGATAGGATCAATGCTAATCGTGCCGTCGCCGCTTGTTATTCTTACGGCGCAACGGGATCAACCATGGGTTATAACGTGAGCGCTTTAACGTCTTGTACACTTGGCGATGCTTCTCAGCAGGCTATCGCAAATGCGGATCTTACTGCGTGGAATAATTTACTGCAGGGTGCAGCTGAACAAATTGGCAGTGCCAAGGTAGGGGCAATGGTCGGAGCGAGAGGCTGCGTCCAGCAAATAAGTGCCGCAGATCAGACATATCGAATTACCGTCGCTTGGCAAGGTTTAAGCGAAACCGTCACTGCGACAGAAAATAATACCTGTGGCAAGGATCTCTACGGCGATGAGAAATTGCGGCGCATTGTGAGCGCCATTATTCGTATTGGAGACCTGTCATGATTAGGCGTGAGTATCATGTCGAGGCTTCTCAGCGAGGTCTGTCTTTAGTCGAGCTTCTTATTGCCATGGGTCTCGGCGCATTTATGCTGCTAGGCATTATTAGTCTTGTTGCCTCTGTGAGTACCACGAGAACAGAGCTGGCAAACACCTCGGATCAAATTGAGAACGGGCGTTATGCGCTGCAGGTTTTTAATGAAGACGTCGCGTTAGGTGGCTTTTTCGGTAAGTACCATCCCGGTATCGGCGCGGTCACTTATACTTCGCCAAGCCCCTGTGAAACAACGGCGGCGAATTTGGGGTTTAATAGCACATTGACGCCGGTGCAGATGCCCTTAGCGGTGAATGCCTTTCCCTATGATAGCGCAAGCTCGGCACCGGGTCTGACAATACCTAGTTGCTTCAGTGCTGAAGTACGGGATAAATCTGAAATTCTCGTTGTTCGTCATGTTGACCCAAACTCGGTAGCAGTAACTGCTGCGAATATTCCCACCGGAAATACCACACCGTATCTTCAGATATCAGGCTGTGATTTAGATTCGCTCAGTTTCAGAATGAGTACTGATCGAGCAGACTTAACCCTTCGTGAAAATGGTTGTACCGGTGCACTGTCGACCTTGGCTGAAGCGTGGCCCTACACGGTGAATGCGTACTTTATTTCGCCTTGCAATGACTGCTCTGGCGCGGGTGACGGCATTGCGAGCCTTAAGAGTTATGAGTTTAGGGCTGGCAGTGGTGGTATTCGCACCTTGGTCGAGGGAGTAGAAGATATTCATTTTGACTACGGTCTCGATCTTGACGGTGATGGCGGACCTGATTGTTACGTTGTAAACCCAACGGTAGATACCAAGCCTGCGGCGTGTCCGGCCGGTGTTACCTATGAGTGGGAGGCAACTGACAGCTTAAATTGGCAAAATGTGGTGTCTATTCAAATTAAAATGTTAGTGCGTGGTAGTCGATCCAGCAGCAATGTTAGTAATACTAAAACATACAATATTGGGCGGGAGATACTCGGCCCATACAGTGACAACGTTAAGCGTCAGGTGTATTCAACAGTCGTTATGTTGCCAAACGTCGCAGGGGTGAGAGAGTGATGGGTGCGATTCGAGAAAAACAACAGCGTGGTGTGGTGCTGATTGTTGTGATGATTATGCTCGGTATATTCAGTGTTATTGTGGCTAGTATGCTCACTAGCAGCAATGTCAATTTTAAAATTGCGGGTAATCAGCAATATCGCGTCGAAGCTAAGTTGGCTGCCAGTAATGCTTTGGAAACCTATATTTCTAACCCTGCTAACTTTTCGCTGCCTCTGCCAACAAATAACTCGAATATCCAAAGCGATTTTGATGGCAACGGTGTGGCCGATATGGTTGCTGTTGTGCCGCCCCCTAGCTGTTTGCGGATTGCTCCAGTGTTGCGTACTGAACTGAGTTATCCAAAAGATAAAGATTGCATTCGAACCGCCCAGGATATCGATGCCAATATTTTTCGCGACGACGAAGGGATTGCCACAGTAACAAATTCGGGTTGCGTCAAAATGACGTGGGATGTGCAAGCTAACGTAACTGATGTCGTAACCGGCACAAATTTAGAAATGCATCAAGGTGTCTACCTTCGTGCTGCATTAGGAACAACGTGTCTTTAAGGGCGCGCATTTAAGAATTTAAAAATGGTGAGGTAGTCATGCACGCAATCAATCACACGATGAGAACTTTAATCTCCGCCGTCACATTTTTATTTGTATCTGGTGGCATAGCGATCGCCGAAGATATCGATCTTTTCGTCGGAAATTCGCCGTCGTCTGAAGCACAGACGGTCCTTTTGGCGTGGCATACAAGTGGTAATGTGAATGCCAATGCTGTTCACGGCTGCGTTTATAGTGATAACGCGGGTATTCCAGCACTTGGCGCGACCACTGTTGGTGGTATGGAACAGTGCGCGATGGTAAACGCAGTCCTGTCGCTTAAAGACGACATTGATGATTTGGGCGGTCTTAAAGTCGGTTTGATGGTGTTTAACAAAAACAGGATCGACACTAATTATCCGAATGGCACAAGTTTAGGAAACGGTAACAATGGATGTGGGTATTTGATCATCCCTCCAACTTTGTTGACGTCTGCCGGTATTGATGCCTTTGTCGCAAAATTAAAAGCGATTGATAGTGGCGTCACTGCTAACGCGTCGGAGATGGGAGATATGATCTCTGAAAGTTGGGCGGCGTTAAACGGTCTCGGGGCCTCAGCGTCGTGTTCTGGGGTAAATTACAGCTCATTAGCAACAGCTGGCGGTTTATGTAAAGACTCTGTTCTGGTTTATATTGGCAATGCAACTGCAGCGAATGCCAGTGTAAAAGACGGCAACAACAATCCAAGTGGAGTTCTGTTTAATCAGTTGACCTCAGCATTTGGCTATGCGAATGGAACGGCGGAGTATAATAATTACGCTACGATACGTAATATCAGCGGTTTCAATAAAAACCCAGCCAATGATTTTTGGGGAGATGAGTGGGCTTACTTCATGCACAAAGTAGATGTGGATGATAGCGCTCAAGCTGATCGTAACGTTACCACTTATTCTATTGCAGTGTACGACCCCGCGGTCGAATCTCAGGTCGCGGAGGAGCTGGTTTTTCTTGGCGCAATTGCGGATGTGGGTGGTGGTAAAGCCTATCAAGTCAGATCAACTGAACATGCAGATTTAGCCGCAATATTCCGCGAAATTTTTAATGAAGTACTAGACGTAAATAGTGTCTTTTCGTCTGCAACACTGCCAGTGAGCGCAAATACCCAAGGTACTTTCGAAAACCAGATTTATATTGCGATGTTCCGTCCTAATCCATCTGGCGGCCCGCGCTGGCTGGGCAATGTAAAGCAATTCCAATTTGGCGTTGATCTTAATGGTGGCATTGTACTGACCGATGCGACCAATCCTACAACTAATTCACAGTCGATAGTGAACCCGGTTACCGGCGGTTTGGTGGACGGTGCGCAAAGTTTTTGGACGACAAATTCACCGACTAATCAAGCACAATGGCCGCTGACCGGTTTCTGGAAGAATAGTCCCGAGGGTGATGGTTTTGCGTTCGATGCACCCGATGGTGATTTGGTGCAAAAGGGTGGTGTGGCTCAAATGCTACGTGTGGACTTCTTAGCAAACCAAGATGCCCGGCGTGTTTATACCTGTCCGAGTTCGGGCTGTGTCGCTAATGCGGCATTAACTGAATTTAAAACGTCTAATAGTGATTTAGTGAGTACCTTAGATAGCATAATTTCTTCTACATCGAGTAGTGCGACCTCCACAATTACTGCGGGCAAACGGGCGCAAATATCAGGTACTGCTGTTTGCGAGACCAGAGGCAACGCGGGTAATCGTACTTGTGCGTATACTTACGCAGCGGGTTCGCCGACCTTTAGTTTTTCTACAAGCGAAGACCGGGTTGTGTTGGGTGCAGGTATTGCAGGAAGCTCAAACTGCACTAGCTCATCACCGTGTTTGGTGGAGTCTTCGTCGGCAACTCAGTTTGTTGTTAAGACTGGTAGTACCGGTAATACAGCGAATTCCACATTTACAAATGCGACTGTGACTCGTGTATCAAGCCGGATAAATGTGGGGAGAATTGCGCATGGTTTAACGTCAGCGCAGGCCCTGCAGTCTTGTACATTAAACGGCACAAATAGTTCTGCGACGGTATTGAATGCGTCTTTAATTACCGGTGCGAGCGTCTCCACAAGTGGCTTTGCCAATGTGGATGCGAATAATTATACAGTTAGCTTGGGCGCTGGCGCCTATGTCTATGCCAGCTCTGCCGCCAATGTGCAGTGCTCTGCGTCAACCAGTTCATTAAATACCGCTAGTATTATTAATTGGGTGCGCGGTGAAGACAATGCGGCTAATGAACAAATGGCCGGGCCGTGCTCTGATGGCAGCTGTTCCTTAAATGTGCGCGGGTCAATACACGGTGATGTCTTGCATTCGCGGCCTGCAGTAGTGAATTACGGCGGGAGTATCGGTGTTGTTGTGTATTACGGAGCGAACGATGGGCTTTACCGCGCTATAAACGGAAATCGTAGTGCCAACATCAGCAATAGCGGAAACACAGTCACAGTTCGACCTGGTGGTGAGTTGTGGAGTTTCGTGGCCCCAGAGTTTCTTGATCAATTTCCGCGACAGTTTAACGATGATCCCGCTATTCGCTTTCCGAATACGCCAGCATCATCAAACGCAGAGCTTAGGGATTACTTCTTTGATGGTACGACAACTTTCTTCCAGGACAGTCGCACCACTGGCGCAACGGCCGGGGATAAATATCTGTATTTGTCAGCACGACGTGGGGGCCGTTTACTCTACGCAATGAACGTGACTGACCCGATGGCTCCGACGGTGATGTGGAAGTTGACCACCACACAGTTGCCAGAATTAGGTTTTACATGGTCTCAGCCTAAGGTTACTAAAATTGGTGGCCGCGGGAGACCTGTATTGATATTCGGAGCAGGTAATGCTCCGGAGCAAGATGCTGATCCGGTGGCTGCGGCAGATACGATGGGGCGCGGTATTGTTATCTTGGATGGCATTACTGGGAAAATAATTTGGGCTGCACTGAATAATTGTGCGGCGGTTCCTGCTGCGAGTTTCAGTACCTCTGGGACAGAGGGCGTTGTGGGTGTTTGTGTCACTAATAGCGCGCTGACTAGTGCATTTCCAGCGGATATAACCTTGCTGGATAGAGATGGCGATGGCTTCACAGATCGCCTATATGCGGCTGATGTTGCCTCTAATATTTGGCGTGTCGACCTTGACCCATCGGATTCCACTAATATCTATGTGAATCCAGTTCCCACAACGCCGGCATCGGAGATCATTCTTACCAAGTTTGCGACCTTGGGTGGCAGCGGCAATAACGCGAGAAAAATGCTCTATCCGCCAGATGTGGTTCCGACGGAGGGGTTCGATCTTGTGGTAGCGTCAACTGGCGATCGTGAGCATCCTCTTTTTAATGGTTCCGCGACCGCTGGTACTGCGCATAATGTGCAGAATCGGTTTTATATGCTCATTGATCCAAACGAGGGGGCATCGGCCGCTGGATTTACAGCCATTGTTGATTCTGATCTGTTAAATCAAACGACCCTAACCTGTTTTAATAGTAGTGATTTAACGGGGAATAGCGTTAGTTGTGATTCTAGCAATGATAAAACCTATGTCTTCGATGGCAGTACCTCGCCCTACCTTGGCTACTATTTGAATTATTCAGCGTCGGAAAAAGGCGTTAACGCGCCGTTGACCGAAACAGGGACGGTGTACTTTGCAACTAATAAGCCGGACTCACCTACTCCTGGTACGTGTAGCAATGGGCTAGGTCGCGCATTTGCATATAAAGTTGATATTTTGTCAGGAGAGGTGGTTAAGTCGGAGTTTGCTGGCGGAGGCTTGCCACCAACAGCGATTTCAGGTTTGGTTTTATTGAATGGGGATATACGTTACTTCTTGCTTGGCGGAGATGGGGATTCGATCTTTAAACCAAGTGAAGGTAAGCCTATTACCAGTGGTCGCAAGCGTATGTTTTGGTATTACAAATAAGCTGTAGTGCGGAATAGACAGGGCGCCATTGGCGCCCTTTTTTAATCCAGTTGATATTTTTTTAACTTGTAACGAAATTGCCTAAAGGTCACTCCGAGCATTTTTGCCGATTCGGTTTTATTCCAGCGATTAAGTTCCAGGGCTTCATTGATGATTTGCTGCTCTATCCCCGCCAGGTAACCTTCCAAGTCACCGCTTGCCGAGTGTAAATGGGCAGCGGAGCTATTTTCGGAGTGACCTGCGTGGCCCACATGTTTTTCCGGAAGTTGGAGGTCTTGTACTTTTATTATATTTTTTTCGCAGAGAGTGGCTGCGCGTTCAATAATATTTTCTAGCTCTCTGACATTGCCGGGAAAGGAATAGGCTTGCAAGGAGGCGAGTGCTTTGTCGTCGAGTTTCGGTTTAGAAATTTCCCAGTCCCGCGCAATTTGGCCTAGCATGAACTCAGCTAATAACGGTATGTCACTGGCGCGCTCACGCAGACTGGGGACTTTAACTTCAATGACGTTGATGCGGTAGAACAGGTCGTTGCGGAAATGCCCTTGGCTGACCTCTTTGGCTAGGTCTCGGTGAGTGGCGCTTAATATGCGAACATCGACGGGTATTTCTTGATTGGAGCCAATTCGGCGAACAGCTTTTTCCTGGATGGCCCGGAGTAGTTTGACCTGCATGTTTAGTGGCAGGTCGGCGACTTCATCTAAAAACAGCGTGCCGCCATTGGCAGCCTCAAACAGGCCTTCCTTGTGATCGTAGGCACCAGTAAAACTGCCTTTAGCGTGACCGAAAAATTCACTTTCTACTAATTCGCTGGGAATGGCGCCGCAGTTGACCGGCACGAAGGGGGCGTCGCTGCGTGGGCCATTTGCATGCACAAGTCGCGCGACAACTTCCTTGCCGCTGCCGGATTCTCCGCTGATATAAACAGGTGCTTGGCTGCGTGCAAGTTTGATAATTTGTTCTCGAAGGGTGACGATACTGTTGGTTTCACCGAGTAGGCGAGTATTGCTACTGCCATCAAATTGGGTGTCTCTGCGTCCGAGTTTTAGCGCGGTTTTCACTAAATTGCGAAGTTGTTCGACGGAAACTGGTTTGTTGATAAAGTCGAAGGCGCCGGCTTTTAGTGCATCTACCGCAATTTCGGTACTGCCGTAGGCTGTCAATACGGCGACTGCGGTGCAGGGGGCTGACGATTGGATATGGCGGACGATTTCCAGGCCTGAGCCGTCGGGCAACTTAATGTCGGTTAAACAAAGATTGATTGCGGGGTCAGATTGCAGTGCCTGCAGCGCATCCTTGACTGTGCCGACGGCGATAGTGCTTAAGCCCATCCTACTAATGGTAATGTCTAGCAGTTCGCGAATATCGGGTTCGTCATCGATAATTAGCACAGTCTGTTGCATTGTTATGGGCTCTTTTAATATTCGTTTTTATTCGGCAAGCGTACCGCGATCGGGGTGTGAGAATTGCAGCCGAAAGCAACTTTCCCCTAACTCGGTTCGACGATAGTAAATATGTATTTGATTTGCTAAACACAATTCTCGACAAAGATAGAGGCCTAGGCCGTTTCCTTGCTCTTGGGTTGTGAAAAAGGGCTCAAATATTTTGTCTTCGTCTTCCGAGTTTATGCCGGGACCGTTGTCTATGATATCAAGACTTACCGCACCGGAACTCGGATTTTTCAGGCAGCGAAAAGTAAGCACGGCTTTGTCATTGGTTTGCGCACCGTGGCGAGCGCCGTTTTCTGCGATATTAGAAATAATTTGCATCAGCTGGCTGCGATCGACGTTCACATCATCATTTTCCAAAGCCTTATCGAACTCTATATCCAGTGGCGTGTGGCTCACAGGTTGCCAGTCATCTAGGAACTTCTCTAGCCAAGTGCTCAAGCTAAAACGCATTGGCTCAGGGCTGCGGCCGCGCGACATTTCCAATATATTTTTAATGATATCGTTCATGCGCATAGCGTGATTTTGAATAATAGCGGCGAAGCGTTGGTCCGCTGCTTGTAGATCGGGGCTCTCTGCCAGTAGCTGGGCTGCGTGGCTAATAGCACTGAGTGGATTGCGGATTTCGTGGGCAATGCTGGCAGTAAATCTACCCAGTGATGCTAACTTTAAATTCTGTGCTCGCTGGGTAATTTTGCTGATATTTTCGATATAAAGTAGGCGATCGCTGTCTTTGCTTTGTTCAAGCACGCTCATGTTGACGTGCACATCTAGATGTCGAGACCCAATAGAAATGACCTTTGCGCAGTTCTCTGCGCTTCGGGCCATGTCGATAAGAATGGCCGGTACATAGTGATTATTGTTTACTACTGGTGTTGGGATATCGAGTAACTCAGTAGCGGCGGCGTTGATGAGTTTGATTTGTCCGCTTGGGGACATCACCACAATCCCTGTTTGCATTCTTTGAACAATGCGCTGGTTGATTCGCGATAGTTGTTCGATATCGGCGCGGCGTAGTTCGGCCAACTGCTGGGCTTTTACGATACGAGCGCTTAGATAGCGAATTGCGATAGCGGCGGAGAAGTAGGCAGTGCCCGTCATTCCAGCGACGATAAAGCGTTGGGCTGATACCCGCTCACTTAAAGTGTGCGCCGCAACTTCGCTGATGGTGGATATGGTGGCAAGGGCGGCGATGGCCAAGCTGAGCTGGCTAGGCATGATAATGCTAGCCGCGCTGATGGTGACGATGAGTAGCAGTGGTAGACCAGAGTCTGCGCTACCAGAGCAATAGCTCATTACCATAATGACGCCGATATCAACAAAGAACTCGAAAAATAGTTGAGTCTGGGAATAGCGCTGGCTAAATAAGGTATGAATAAATAAGGCAAGCAGAGCAAAAATAACGTAGCCAATAACGGCGATGGCAAACCATTTTGGTGCAGTGATGCCAAGGGTGGAGTTTGCGGGCCCGAAAATCAGGGCGATAAGAATCATTGCGGCGAGTACAAAGCGGTAGGCGCTGTACACTCGCATGATGGCCCGTTGCTGGGAGAATTCTTGCGCAAACGACATAATATGCCCTGATGTTAGTCAAAGCGTAGTTTATACGTCCATAGTGGGGGATGCACTCCCGCTTATTTGCTAGAATATGCAGCTGTATTCATGTGCTTTGCTCGGGACGACTGGGCGAGGCCTCGTTTTTATAGATGGAATTGCATTAATGACCTCCCTGCGTATCGTAATGGCTCAGATAAATCCCGTCGTCGGAGATATCGAGGGCAATACCAATAAGATTATTGCCACAATCGAAACAGCGGTGTCGCGCCACGACCCCCAATTGATTTTGTTCCCTGAGCTGGTGGTTACAGGTTATCCGCCTGAGGATTTATTGCTGCGTGCGAGTTTAGCGCATCGCATTGAGCGCGCACTGCAGCGCATCGCGTCTCACGCGCCCAAATGCTATGTGGTTGTTGGTTACCCGCGTTCGATCGACGGCGACTTATTTAACGCCGCAGGGGTGTTTTTCGGTGGCAAATTGGTCAATGAATATCACAAACAGTGCCTGCCAAATTACCGCGTCTTTGATGAAAAACGTTATTTCAAAGAAGGTCGCCACACCCTGGTAATGGATATCTTCGGCGTGCCGACTGCCATCAGTATTTGCGAAGACGTGTGGGAAGATGCACCCACTGCCGGTGCCAAAGCAGAGGGCGCGCAGTTAATGCTAAATCTGAGTGCGTCGCCCTTTCACGCCGGCAAGCAAATTGAACGCGAGGCCTTGTTGGCGCAGCGCGCTTGGCAAGGTGGCATGCCAGTTGTGTATTGCAACCTAGTTGGTGGCCAAGATGAGCTGGTGTTCGACGGGGCCTCGATGGTGGTGTCTGCTGAGGGCGAGTTAATTGCGCGCAGTCCCGCCTATGTGGAATATCTAAACTGTGTGAATGCTCGCTGGGATGGCCGGCGTTTGCGCTTCGACGATGGTGAAGTCAGTGACTTGCGCCCAGTCCTAGAAGATATCTATGAGACGCTAGTTTTGGGTGTTCGAGACTACGTTAACAAAAACGGCTTTAACGGCGTTGTACTGGGCCTTTCTGGCGGTATCGACTCGGCCTTGACCTTGGCGATAGCGGTTGATGCACTGGGTGCTGATCGAGTTGAGGCGGTGATGATGCCCTTCCGCTACACCGCATCTATGAGTATGGAAGACGCACAATCCCAAGCCAATGTGCAGGGTGTGAGCTATAAAGTGATGTCGATTGAAGCAATGTACGATAGCTTTATGGCGGCATTAAGTGATGAGTTTGCTGGCATGGCCGCCGACAAAACGGAAGAGAATCTGCAGGCGCGTTGTCGTGGCGTATTGCTAATGGCGATTTCCAACAAGAAAGGGTATTTGGTTCTCACAACCGGTAATAAGAGCGAAGTGGCAGTCGGCTACTCTACTCTGTATGGCGACATGGCCGGTGGCTTTGATGTATTAAAAGATGTGGTTAAAACCCGAGTGTTCGAGTTGGCAAGGTACCGCAATACTGTGTCACCGGTTATTCCTCAGCGGGTTATTGATCGGCCGCCCTCGGCGGAGTTGGCACCGGACCAGAAAGACCAAGATAGCTTGCCGCCCTACGATATTCTAGATCAGGTTCTTGAGCGCTATATTGAGCAAGATGAAAGTGCCGAAGCGATCATTGCCGAGGGCTATGATCGGGAAATGGTTTATCGCATATTGCGCCTCGTGGACCTGAACGAGTACAAACGACGCCAGGCACCTATCGGCACGCGGATTACCGAGCGTGGCTTTGGTCGAGATCGTCGCTATCCGATTACTCAAAAGTGGGTGATCGGCGACTGAGTTCTTTGTACGCAATGAGCTTGCAATGTTTTTTATTGTGCGCTGCTGATATAGGCTAATCCGGCGAGAGGCTGGCACCGTATTGCTATTCTCCACAGTGCTCTAAAGTACTTTTGAGAACATTGGTTTTCAGATTAAAGAGCGGGCCTAGAGTCGCAGTATTGATTTGAACCATCTTGCTGGAGTCAGAAAGCACCTCAGTAGTCACAGTCAAATTTGATTGAACTGATCCTCTAACCCTTTGGCTTAACGTCAGGATTGTAATGGAATTACGGGCAAGTAACGTCAGTAAACTACGCGATGGCTATTTCGACGTACTTATTTTAGGTGGCGGTATTAACGGTGCTGTTTCGGCTGCCTCCCTGGCTGCCAAGGGCGTAAAAGTGGCGCTGGTTGATAAAGGTGACTTTGCTGGTTTAACCAGCTCTAACTCCTCAAACCTGGCCTGGGGTGGCATTAAGTATTTAGAAAATCACGAATACTTTTTAGTTGATAAACTTTGCCGCAGTCGCAATCATTTGATGCGCAGCTATCCGTCAACGGTGAAAGAAATCCGTTTTCTCACCACCATTCAAAAAGGTTTTCGCTTTCCCGCATTTTTGGTCTATCTCGGCACCATCGTCTACTGGGTTTTTGGTCGCTTCGTGACCCGTGCGCCAAAGTATTTAAGTGCTGCTGGCTTGAGTAAGCGCGAAGGTGTTATTAACACTTCACAGGCCGCTGGCGGCTTTGAATATTCCGATTGTTACCTTTACGACAATGACGCGCGCTTTGTTTTTAACTTTATACGCAGCAGCTTAAATTATGGCTGTATTGCGGCGAATTACGTGGAATCCTTGGGGTCTGAGCGTAAAGGGGGCTTGTGGCGTACGCGTCTGAAAGACAATCTCAGCGGCGAGACATTTACAGTGCGCAGCCGTGTGTTAATAAACGCCTGCGGACCCTACGTCGACACGCATAACCAGCTCACCGGGCAGCACACAGAACACCGTCACTTGTTTTCTAAAGGCGTTCATCTCATTGTTGACCGCGTATCTGACACCCAGCGAATTCTTACCTTCTTCGCCAGTGATGGGCGTCTATTTTTTGTGATTCCAATGGGACCGAAAACCTGTATTGGCACCACCGATACCCAAGAGGCCAGCCCCGAGGTAGAGATGACGGCGGCGGATCGTCAGTTTGTGCTAGACAACGTTAACGCCCTGCTAAATCTAGAGCGACCGCTAACGGTGGACGATGTGATAGCCGAGCGCTGCGGGGTGCGCCCTCTCGCGCTAAAAGGTCAGGACGGGGTTGCGGATTGGGTCAAACTGTCGCGCAAGCACGCCATCGACATAAGCCACAAAGACAAACACCTGAGTATTTTTGGCGGCAAGCTGACCGACTGCCTGAATGTTGGCGATGAGGTGTCTGATGTTGTTGCCAAGCTGGGTGTTGCGGTGCCATACCCGGAAAAGTGCTGGTATGGCGAGCCCAGCAACAGCGTTAAAGAAGAATTTATGCATCAGGCTAAGTTAATGGGGCTGGATGAGATGACCGATCCGTCCTCGTCCGAGCCGCTAACCCAGCGCCTGTGGCGGCGCTACGGTCGCAGCGCAATAGAAATGTTGGAAATGATTCGCGAAGATCCCAGCTGTGCTGAGCTGTTGATTGAAAACGCCGAGTATCTGCGCTGTGAGATTGAGCATGCCGCCCGGCGTGAAATGATTAGCAAATTGGATGACTTTTTACGTCGCCGCTCCAAGATTTCACTGGTGGTGCGTCGCGAGGAAATTATCAAGGCCCCAGGTTTAAAAGAAGCCTGCGAGATCTTGTTTGGCGAAGAGGCAGAGGCTAAATTGCAGGAGTATATTGAGGAGACTGCTGGACGTCGGGAGTCGGATGTCTGACGAGCGGCCGGTAGCTCAACCGGCGCAGCTATTCCGAGAGCCCTACTGATCTATAAAAAAGCCCGAGATTATTAATAGACCTCGGGCTTTGCGGTTTTACATGCCAGACTCCAGTCCTCCGACATCTAGCCGAGAGATACTGCTGCGGAGACAGTCGGACGTCGGGGGTCTGAAGCCTGATGCAAGGTCAAAAGCAAATGAGCAGGCTGGAAGTTTGGTGTCTGATGAAAAGCTCGCAGTTCAGGCTGCGGGGTTGTTCTTGGTTTCTTTCTGAGTCAATAAAAAAGCCCGAGATTATTAATACACCTCGGGCTTTGCGGTTTTACACGTCCGGCGCCAGTCCTACGGCATCTAGCTGAGAGATGCTGCTGGGGAAATAGCCGGACGTCGGGGGTCGGAAGTCTGACGAAAGGTCAAAAGCAGATGAGCTGGGTGGAAGTCTGACGTCGGGGCAATGGCTCGCAGTTTAGGCGAAGGGCTATTTCTAGGCCCCTACCGATCTATAAAAAAAGCCCGAGATTATTAATACACCTCGGGCTTTGCGGTTTTACGTCAGACGCCAGACGTCAGTCCTCCGGCGTATAGCAAGGTCTCAATCTTCTTCTCTGTTATCAAATTTCGGCGGCTCGTAACGGTCAAACAAGCCCAGCGTGGCCTTGTTCACAAACGACCCTTCCTGCTCAATACCAACTTGGCTGATAAAGTTGCCCTTTTTGTCCAGTGAAGGGTGATCAGGGAAATTCTTGCGCAGCACAGATAAAGACTGATCCGCTAAATCGTTCATTCCCAGCAACAAGTAAGCCTGTACCATTACCGCGAGTGCGTCCGGTATTGCGGGTGTTTGCGGTAGGTTTTCAATGACATAGCGACCGCGGTTAGTTGCTGCTAAGTAAGCTTTGCGTTTGAAGTAATAGTTGGCCACGTTGATTTCATAACGGGCCAGGCGGTTGCGCAATTGAATCATGCGGGCTTTGGCGTCATCTGCGTATTCGCTGTCTGGGAAGCGTTGCAGCAACTGGCGGAAGTCATCAAAGGATTGAATGGTCGATCCTGGGTCGCGCTGGGTCATATCGGTGGGGATAAAACGCTCTAAAAAGCCCTCGCCATCGGTGTAGTTTGCCAAGCCGCGCATATAATAGGCGTAGTCCACTTTTTGATGCTGTGGGTGCAGGCGTATAAAGCGGTCTGCGGCGGCCACGGCGGCCTCATTATCGCCTCGGCGGTAATGGGCGTAGATGATTTCGAGTTGTGCTTGTTCAGCGTAGGGCCCAAATGGGTAGCGGCTTTCCAGCAGCTGTAAATTATCGACAGCCAATGCAAAGTTCTTGCTTTTCAGGTAGCCTTGCGCCGTTTCATAGATTTCCCGTTCGGACAAATCTGGGCGGTCTTGTTCGCCAGCGCAGGCGGCGATCAAAACGGTAATAAATAGTAGTACAACGACTTTTACGACAGCTTTCATGTAATTTTTCCAAATAGCGGAAGATCCCCGACGACCCCTTGCCATGGCGAGGGCCTGCTATTTAAACACAGCCGGATGATGGTATAAAGAATCACATATGACCGAGATAATTGATCGACAGGAAATCGTCCCCGACGCCCTCAATGGTGAGCGTTTCGACCAAGTGGCGGCGCAGTTGTTCCCCGAGTATTCGCGCTCGCGGCTGCAAACCTGGATAAAAAGCGGTGAGTTAACCGTAGATGGCGATGTTCGCCGCACCCGCGACAAGGTGCTGGAGGGCGATACGCTGGTATTGAAGGCGGAGCTGCAGGTTGAGGTTCGCTCGGTAGCGGAGCCAATCGACCTTAATATTGTGTATGAAGATGATCATGTTCTGGTGATTAACAAGCCCGCGGGCTTGGTTGTCCACCCCGGTGCCGGTAATCCTGACGGCACCCTGCTGAATGCGCTGCTCAATCATTTCCCGGAAATCGATAAAGTCCCCCGTGCCGGTATTGTCCACCGCCTTGATCGCGACACCACCGGACTGATGATTGCCGCTAAAACCCTGGAAGCGCACACCAGCTTGGTTGCGCAACTGCAGGCGAGGGAAGTACACCGTGAATATGACGCGGTGGTGTTTGGCACCATGACAGGCGGTGGTACGGTTGACGAGCCCATGGGCCGGCATCCACGTCAACGTACAAAAATGGCGGTGTCACAAGTGGGTGGAAAGGAAGCCGTTACTCACTATCGGGTGACGCGCCGTTTTTTAAATCACACCCATATCCGCTGTTTTCTAGAAACGGGACGCACCCATCAAATCCGCGTCCACATGGCTCATATTAAGTACCCTTTATTGGGTGATCCGCTCTATGCGGGGCGTCCACGCCTGCCCAAGGGCGCAACCGATTTGCTGATCACCACGCTGCGTGGTTTTGGCCGGCAGGCACTGCATGCGCGCAAATTGGAGTTAGAACACCCAATCAGTGGCGATACCATGTCGTGGGAAGTGCCTTTGCCCGAAGATATGAAAGCCCTGTTGGCGGTATTGGCAACGGAAGATGTCCGCTAGATTCTCTCAGCGTTAGGGTTCTGGCGCGTTCAATTTGAGCCGAGTAGAAAAGTGATCATAGACGACTTCATAAAGCCCGATTGGCCGGCACCCGCAAATATTGTCGCCTTGGCAACGACACGGCTAGCGCCAGCAGGTCTTGTTGGTGCTAGCGGTGGGGCCTACGCGAGCTTCAATTTGGGCGATCATGTTGATGACGATGCCGCTAGCGTACAGCAAAATCGTGCCGGACTGCTCGACGTTTGCGACGGACTGCAATCCATTGGCTGGTTGCAACAAGTGCACGGCGTTGACGTACATTGTGCCAGCGGCGCGAGCCCAGCTCCCATTATTGCTGATGCCTCGATTACAGCGCAGTCCGGACTCGCATGCGGAATCATGACGGCAGATTGTCTGCCGGTTTTATTTTGTCGCCTAGATGGTGGTCAGGTGGCCGCTGCACACGCCGGTTGGCGAGGCTTGTGTGCAGGTGTGTTGGCAAATACGGTGAAGTCCTTCGATTGCCCGCCGCAAGAACTTATGGCGTGGATTGGGCCCGCGATTTCTGCCGCGCACTTTGAAGTTGGCGCTGAGGTGTATCAGGCATTTATTGATAATTTTGGCGCAGTGTCCGCGGAGCAAATCACCCAAGCATTTACGCCATCGGTGCAAAGAGCGGGACATTTTTACGCCGATCTCAATGCGCTTGCTAGCGCTCAACTCCAAAAGTTGGGTGTAGCCTGGGTCGGTAGCAGCAATATGTGTACCTTTGCAGATGCCAATCGTTTTTATTCCTTTCGTCGCGATGGTCAAACCGGTCGTCAGCTTAGTTTGATCTATATCAAATAGTCCCGTAGTTAATTCCCCTTATTCTATCTAGCCTTGAATTTCATTTGTTAACGCCCCATTTATAGTTCAGGGAGGGCGAAGTATCACTTCGTCGTTTCATCGATTTTTTGGAGAACCTGACATGCGTGCTGATCGTTTCACTAATTCATTGCAAACCGCGCTGGCCGACGCGCAATCGCTCGCGCTGGGGAAAGATCATCAATATATAGAGGCCGTACATTTATTGTCTGCCCTGCTAAAACAGCAGGGTGGTAGCACGCGGCCATTACTTGGGCAGTCGGGCGCAAATTTGCCAGCGTTGGAGCAGAAAGTCGCCGCTGAGTTAGACCGTTTGCCCACGGTGCAGGGCGCGAGCGGTGATGTCCACGTGTCACAAACCTTGGCAAGAGTATTTAATGTTTGCGATAAGCTGTCGCAGCAACGCCAAGACAGTTATATATCAAGTGAATTGGTTTTGTTGGCCATGCTCGAGGTCGGCGGCGAGACGGCAAAATTACTCACTGACAACGGCGTTGTTAAACCTGCGCTAGTTGCCGCCATAGATAAAGTGCGCGGCGGTCAGCCGGTGAACGACGCCTCGGCAGAAGAGTCTCGGCAGGCATTAGATAAGTATACGATTGATCTCACCGAGCGTGCCGCATCGGGCAAACTCGATCCCGTGATCGGGCGCGATGATGAAATTCGCCGCACCATTCAAGTTTTGCAGCGCAGAACCAAAAATAACCCAGTATTGATTGGGGAGCCGGGGGTGGGTAAAACCGCCATTGTTGAAGGCTTGGCGCAGCGTATTATTAATGGTGAAGTCCCAGAAGGCTTAAAGGGCAAGCGCGTACTGTCGTTGGATTTGGCAGCGCTGTTGGCAGGCGCCAAGTTTCGCGGTGATTTTGAAGAGCGTTTAAAGGCGGTTTTAAATGAACTCGGCAAAGAAGAAGGTCGGGTCATTTTATTTATTGATGAGTTGCATACCATGGTTGGCGCCGGTAAGGCGGAGGGGGCAATGGACGCCGGTAATATGCTCAAGCCCGCGCTCGCACGTGGTGAGTTACATTGCGTTGGCGCCACAACTTTAAATGAATATCGCCAGTCTATTGAAAAAGACTCGGCACTTGAGCGACGGTTCCAGAAGGTCTTGGTAGACGAACCCTCTGAGGAAGATACCATCGCTATTTTGCGCGGATTAAAAGAACGCTATGAAGTGCATCACAGTGTCGATATTACCGATTCGGCGATCATTGCTGCGACGAAATTATCCCAGCGCTACATCACCGATCGTCAGCTGCCGGACAAAGCCATCGATTTAATCGATGAAGCGGCGAGCCGTATTCGCATGGAAATTGATTCCAAACCAGAGGTGATGGATAGGCTTGAGCGACGCTTAATTCAATTGAAAATTCAGCGCGAGGCGGTCAAAAAAGAAGACGATGATTCGGCTCGTAAGCAATTAGAAAAATTAAATATTGATATCGAAAAGGTTGGCAAAGAGTTCGCTGATTTAGAAGAAATTTGGAAGGCAGAAAAGGCGGCCTTGCAAGGTTCTGCGCAAATTAAAGTGGATCTAGAAAAAGCCAAGATGGATATGGATAACGCTCGCCGTGCTGGCGATCTCACGCGCATGTCAGAATTGCAGTACGGCGTTATTCCCGGTTTAGAAAAGCAGCTACTTGACGCCGATAAGGAAGATCACGGTGACATGCAGCTATTGCGAAACAAGGTCACCGAAGAAGAGGTGGCAGAGGTGGTGTCGCGCTGGACAGGCATTCCCATTAGCAAAATGCTGGAAGGGGAGCGAGACAAATTATTGCGTATGGAAGACGAATTGCATCGCCGCGTGATTGGGCAAACTGAAGCGGTCGATGCGGTCTCGAATGCAGTGCGGCGGTCGCGGGCAGGTTTGAGTGATCCGAATCGCCCCAACGGCTCCTTTATGTTCTTAGGGCCAACCGGTGTCGGTAAAACGGAACTGTGCAAAGCCCTGGCGATGTTTCTTTACGATAGTGAAGACGCGATGGTGCGCATCGATATGTCTGAATTTATGGAGAAGCACTCAGTCGCTCGTTTAATCGGTGCGCCTCCAGGTTACGTTGGCTATGAGGAGGGTGGCTATTTGACCGAGGCTGTGCGCAGGCGCCCCTATTCATTGTTGCTATTGGATGAGGTCGAAAAGGCCCATCCCGATGTGTTTAATATTTTATTGCAGGTTCTAGATGACGGCCGCTTAACCGATGGTCAAGGCCGGACGGTGGATTTTCGAAATACCGTGATAGTGATGACCTCAAACCTTGGCTCAGATGTGATTCAGGAAATGACATTGGCGGCGAGTGGTTACGATAAAATGAGAGAGGCCGTTTTAAATGTGGTTTCCGGGCATTTCCGTCCGGAGTTCATAAACCGAGTCGACGAGCTAGTGGTATTTGAGCCCCTGGACAGAACTCAGGTGCAAGCGATTGCCGGTATTCAATTAGAGATTTTGAATAAGCGGCTTGCTGAGCGCGAGTTGCGTCTAGAGGTGAGCGATGAGGCCATGAATCGACTTGCCGATGTCGGTTTTGATCCAGTTTACGGCGCGAGGCCATTGAAGCGGGCTATTCAGCAGCGCTTTGAAAACCCCCTCGCGCAGCGGATATTAAAAGGCGAGTTTACTCCGGGGCAAGTTATTACGGCGACGGTGGAAGACGAAAATATTGTATTTAAGGTGCCGCGCTTGCAGTAGGTTTTGTCGGGTGAGCTGACTGCCGCCGCAAGGATATTTTTATTTTAGTGATCTGTGTTGTGTGGGGCCGCGTACAAATGGCGGTCAATACATAATAACCGAGGTGTAAAAATGAAAATATCTAAACGGGGGCAGGTTTTCGCACTGTCATTACTCAGCGCAAGTATCATCAGTTCATTTGCCCTAGCATCCAGTCACCGAGAGGCGCCATTTATTGCGGGATCGCCCAAGGTTGATGGCACCGATTTCTATATGTTCCGCAGCTATGAAGCGGATCGTGGCGATTTTGTGACCTTGATCGCCAACTACCAACCGCTACAAGATTCTTACGGCGGGCCCAACTATTTCACCATGGATCCCACTGCGCTTTACGAGATTCATATCGATAACGACGGCGATGCCGTTGAAGACCTCACCTTCCAATTTAAATTCAATAACGCCTACGGCCAAGCCAATGCAGAGGATTTGATTAATAATGGCGGCATAGCAATTGGCCCAGATGGCGCCGAGGTTCAGGTGCCATTAGCAGCAGTAGGTCGTGGTTCTGGTAATGGAACTGGTTTACTCAACGTGGTAGAAACATACACAGTCAACGTGGTGAGCGGTGACCGACGCACAGGTGCTAGTAATCCAGTTACTGCTTCAGGTGGCAGCGTAAGCACATTCACTAAACCAGTAGACAATATCGGGACCAACACGATTCCTCAGTACGCAAGTTACGCCGATCAGTTTATTTATGACGTCGCCATACCTGGCTGTTCGACTCCGGGGCGTTTGTTTGTAGGGCAGCGTCAAGAAGGCTTTGTGGTAAACCTCGGCGAAATTTTCGACCAAGTTAACCTCAATCCACTGGGTGCGCGTGATTCTCGCAGCAACACCATTGGTGATAAGAACGTAACCTCTCTAGCGCTGGAAGTGGCGTCCGACTGCCTCACAAGCGGCAGCGATACTGTAATCGGTGCGTGGACGACAGCTAGTAAGCGTCAAGGTCGTGTGCTTAACCCATCACCGACTGGCCCGACTGATACTGCATCAGGAAAAGGTCCGTCAGTAGAGATTGGTGCGTGGACGCAGGTCTCTCGTTTGGGTAGCCCATTAGTCAACGAAGTTGTCATTGGTATTACCGATAAAGACAAGTTTAACGCAAGTGAGCCGTCTGGCGATGTAGACAATTTTGGCGCGTATGTATTGTATCCGACGCTGCCTGTGTTGGTTGATGTCTTGTTTCCCCAGGCGACCACCGTTCCGACGACGCCAAGAAATGACCTCTTGGCTGCATTTGTCACCGGCGTAGAAGGTTTGACAAAGTCTGCAAATCTGACTGTTCCCGGCGAGATGCTGCGCTTGAATACGGCAGTTCCTATTACAGGGATTGATTTGCAAAGTGATCTAGGTTTTCTCGGTTGCGATCTTGCGGGCTTCCCGAATGGTCGTCGCCCAATTGATGATGTCGTCGACATTGCCTTGACAGTGGCTGAAGGTGCGGTCGGTGGCTTAGATGCGGGTGATCCAACCCCGAATCCAAATATGCTTCAAACCTGTGATTTGAGTGGCTCAACGCCTGTAGTAATTAACTCGGGTAGAGTAGTAAACGATGGCGCTTTGCCATCAAAAGCGGATTATCTCACGGTGTTCCCTTATCTGAACACTCCGATTCCTGGCGCAGGATTGGCTAGCCAATAAGGAGGCGTTTATGAAAACCATCATTAAATGTAGCCTGTTTGTGTGCTTGGGTCTTGGTCTGGTCGCGTGTAACAGTGACAGCAAGTACGACGGAAAAGGCGCTGGCGCGAATGCGCCAATAAGCGGCGAGCAGCTAATCGCATCTGTGGCTTTGCAGGGCGAGAATGGCGAACCTGTATCAGTGAACGACAAAAATATTACAGACAGTTTCGACCCGATTAATGTCGATAGTTTGTAATCTCACTGGCCATAGTTTGGCTCATGGAATAGCGCGGCGATGGTTTCATCGTCGCGTTATTTTTTTTGGCACTGCAACGTGGTTTGTCATATCAATGTTGTCTGGGCCTGTGTTTGCAGGATCAGTTGACGGCCCGGCAATTCATCGGCCTAGCGACGACAGCACCATAATACTGAGTCTTAATGCGTCTTCGACCGTGGTGAGTCCACTCTCTGCGAGTAGTCCTCAGGAGCATCTCGTAGCAGCGAAGCGTGCACTAGTCCAATTTAGACGCACTGCAAATCCCCGCTATTTAGGCGATGTTGAACGCGAACTAGCCGCTATTCCCGATAGCGATCGCAGTGGTCAATTCTATTTTTATCGCGCATCTCTCAAGCAGAGCCTGCATTTATTTGACGAAGCTCTAGCCGATTTAAGTACTCTTTCTCAGCAAGGTGGTGACAGTCTCGAATCCTTGATGATGCATTTTTCCATCAGCTTCGTCTCCGGCGAATACCAAGAAGCAGAGAAAGCCTGCACCGCGCTAAAAAATGATGAAAACAGCTTGTATGCGGCGAGTTGTAGCCAGCAACTGCAAGCTGCTACAGGGGATGCTGAAAAGGCCTATCACGATTTGAAGTTAGCGATGGCAAAGTCGGGCTTGTTGGCTGATCGTCAGGCCTTGGCGTGGGCAACCGGAACCTTGGCGGATATCGCGGAGCGCGCTGGTCGTCATGATAGCGTGGCAATTTGGAGGTTAGCACTGCAGCTTCAACCAGATGATTTATATACCCGAGCGCGCTTGGCGGGTGAGCAGTTAAGGCTGGCCAATTATCAAGACGTCATTGCCGTAAGTAAGGATTACTTGGCAGTTGACGCCTTGGCGGTCAGTGCTGCAATTGCGCAAAAGCAGCTTGGCGAGGGCGAACAGTTAATCGCCATGCTAAGAAAGCGGTTTGACGAAGCGCTGTGGCGCGGCGAGATTTTACACAAGCGCGCTTACGCCCAGTTCCTATTAGATATCGAGCAGGATGCGCAAGCTGCTTTGGTCATGGCTGAAGAGAATTGGGCTCATCAGCGGGAGTGGCCAGATGAGGTCATTCTTGCCCGTGCTCGTGCCGCCAGTCGCGGAGCAGAACCATTATGAGGCGCTCAATCTCCAGTCTTGTCACAGCGCTAGTGATGGTTATTTTTGCGCTGCCCGCTTTGGCTCATAAAGCCAGTGATAGCTTTATGTATATTACTGCCGAGCATATCCGCTTGGATATTGCCGTACAGGATATGGCGCGTATTCAGACTCTGGATGCGAATGCCGATGCTGCCGTTAGCTGGGGGGAGTTGCGGGCCGTCGAGGCTGAGTTTTCAGAACTATTGCGTCGGCAAATTTCACTGAGTCAGAACACTGAGCCCTGTGCCTTACTCATTAGTCTGGAGGGTATTAGTGAGCACAGTGACGGCAATTACGCTGTTTGGCAGCTCGCCTCAGAATGCTTGTCGAAGCCGGGCGTGAAACTGGACTATTCTCTGTTATTTGATATTGATCCCCTCCATCGCGCCTTGATAGTAAGCGATCTCAGTGGTGAAAAGCAGATCAGTGTTTTGTCACCAGCTTCCCCTTCGCTTGCGTTGGGGGAGGCAATCTCGGCATTGGACACCGCAGAGGTCTTTATATGGCAGGGGGTTATTCATTTACTGCTTGGCTATGACCATATGCTGTTTTTACTAGCGCTGCTCTTGCCGGCAACACGTCGCAAGCACGCAGGGGGAGCTACGCAATCTTTGCGCGCCGTGTTCACGGACGTTGCTGTAGTCGTTACGATGTTTACCCTTGCCCATAGCTTTACCCTGATTGCGGCCAGTTTGGGTTGGTTTAGCTTGCCCTCGCAACCCGTTGAGATAGCGAT
The DNA here is from genome assembly GCF_963975605.1 of uncultured Zhongshania sp. Lineage (NCBI taxonomy): Bacteria > Pseudomonadati > Pseudomonadota > Gammaproteobacteria > Cellvibrionales > Spongiibacteraceae > Zhongshania > uncultured Zhongshania sp. The sequence continues at coordinate 118,343 of NZ_CAXBHN010000009.1, forward strand.
TGCGCTTTCAATTAGCTTGGCGGCGGTGTTGGCTTTGCTGGATGTCGATGTTCGTTTTCAGCGGGGGCTGGCAATGGGGGTTGGACTGATTCATGGCTTTGGTTTTGCGGGAGTGCTGTCAGACCTACTTGCCGCAAGCCCCTTAAAATTACTGGCGCTTGGCAGCTTTAATGTGGGTATTGAGCTGGCGCAGTTGGCCTTGGTGATTATAGTGTTGCCACTTCTGTATCGGTATAGCTTCCATCCTTGGTATCAGAAAAAGGCATTTCCACTGGCGGCTATCGCTTTGGCCGTCAGCGGTTTGTATATGGCATTGCAGCGAATCTAATTAAGTCATCAACCGCAGTTTTGGTTAATGACCTGCTGCGCTCGATACTCCTGTTCTTTAATTTCTTCGGCATTAAGCATCCGGCTGCTACCGTCGGCATTGGTAATGCGAATCCTTGCGCCATTGGCCTTTAATGACTGCATATTTCCCTTGGCTTTTTCGCACAGCTCTGGGTCCTTGGGGGGGATGATTTCCATTTTCACTGGTGCATCGTTATTGCTATTAGCGTCTGCTACCGAATCGCTGTCGGTCTCACTTGCCTCGTCACCGTATTCCTCGCTCTGCATGGTTGCGCCGCCACGGGTTTCTACAAAGAAGTATTTGCGACCCTGTGGTGGTTGTTGGGTGAAATGCTGCTTGCCGTCATCGTCAGCCCAGCGGTAATAGCCGGTTTTGTCGGCGTAGGCAGAAAAATGGGTAGCCAATAAGCCAGCGCAAAGTGCAATTGTGAGGGCCTTAGTTTTCATAATTAATAATAACCGTGACGTATCGTTACTTAGATTATGGCAGATAAATTGCGGCGTGGAAAAACCGCGTTCAAAACAAGGCTAAGTGTTAGTTATTTCTTAGGCTATCGGCAAATCACCTGAATTAAGTCTTTGTTTGGTATTGACATAGAAGGCCATAGGTTAAAAAATACGCGGTCTATCTTTTTGATAGCAAATGGCTGTTATCCGCGCCGCTTACCTGCGGCCTAAGTACAGAGTATGGCTCATCGTGTCGTACTGCTACCTACGAGTAGTTCCATTCACTCTGCAGACACATGACCTGTGTTGCGAGATTGCCCGCACCGCGTTATCCCGCGATGCATATAAACGCTGCTTGGCAGCATTTTGGCGTTTCGCCCGGAAATCAGCCGTGTCGGCTGAGAACCGGTGGTAATGTGTTTCGACATCTTTGTTCTTGTTTCATACCTTTTGCTGAGGATTTGCCTCGGCGATGCTATTAACAAGATTTTTGCGTATTCAAACTGAATCGAGGATATTTCAGTGGAGTTGTTATCTGGCGGCGAAATGATCGCGCGTGCCATGGAAGACGAGGGTGTTGAATTCATCTTCGGCTATCCCGGTGGTGCAGTATTGCATATATACGATGCTTTGTTTAAGAGCTGCAAAGTACCCCATATTTTAGTCCGCCATGAGCAGGCAGCTACTCACGCTGCCGATGGTTATGCGCGGGCGACGGGTAAACCTGGCGTGGTCTTGGTCACCTCTGGTCCCGGCGCAACCAATGCCATTACCGGTATTGCGACCGCGTACATGGATTCAATTCCAATGGTCGTTTTGTCAGGCCAGGTCATGAGCCACCTGATTGGTGAAGACGCCTTCCAGGAAACCGATATGCTGGGTATTTCTCGTCCCATCGTAAAGCACAGCTTCCAGGTTTCTCGCACCGAAGATATCCCTGAGATTATTAAAAAGGCGTTTTATATCGCGTCTAGCGGTCGTCCTGGTCCGGTGGTTATCGATTTGCCAAAAGACCTAACCAACCCCCATGACAAGTATGAGTACAACTACCCTAAAAAGGTGAAGTTGCGCTCTTACACACCAGCGGCGCGTGGTCACTCTGGACAAATTAAGAAAGCGGCAAGCTTGCTGCTTGGCGCTAAGCGCCCAGTTATTTATGCCGGTGGCGGCGTGGTTCAGGGTAATGCCTCTGAGCAATTGCGGGTTTTGGCGCGCGAGCTGAATTTTCCGGTAACGCACACCCTGATGGGCTTGGGGGCCTACCCTGCCAGTGATCGGCAGTTTCTGGGTATGTTAGGTATGCATGGTTTTTATGAAGCCAACAACGCCATGCATCACAGCGATGTGATTTTAGCGGTGGGCGCGCGTTTCGATGACCGTGTGACCAACACCTGCAGCAAGTTCTGCCCAGGTGCAAAAATTGTTCATATCGACATCGATCCTGCCGCCATTTCTAAAACAATTGCGGCTGATGTACCGATTGTTGGGCCGGTGGATTCTGTGCTGACAGATTTGTTAGCGGTAATTCGCGAAATGCGCCAGGCCGACAGCAGTTTGCCAGATGCCTCGTCACTCAAACATTGGTGGAGCCAAATTGATGAATGGCGCGATGCGCATGGCTTGTGGGTTAAGCCACGCTATGACATCTCTACGCCATATATCAAGCCGCAACAGGTTATTGAAACTCTGTGCAAAGTAACCCACGGCAAAGCCTATGTGAGTTCTGACGTTGGCCAGCATCAAATGTTTGCTGCCCAGTACTACAAGTTTGATGAGCCGCGCCGTTGGTTAAACTCCGGTGGTCTTGGCACCATGGGATTTGGTTTGCCAGCCGCGATGGGGGCCAAGTTGGCATTCCCGGATGCGGATGTTGCCTGCGTCACCGGCGAAGGCAGTATCCAGATGAATATTCAGGAGCTGTCTACCTGCGCCCAGTACAATATTCCGGTCAAAATTATCAGTTTGTACAACGGCTATCTCGGCATGGTTAAGCAGTGGCAAGACATGCAGTACGAAGGCCGTTATTCAGAAAGCGTTTACGAAAATTCACTGCCAGATTTTGTCAAACTGACCGAAGCCTATGGTCATGTTGGCATTAAAGTGACTCAGTTAAGTGATTTGGAAGAGGCAATGAAAGAAGCCTTTGCCCGTAAAAATGACTTGGTATTTATGGATATTCACGTTGATCCGCACGAGCATGTTTACCCTATGCATATAGCGCCTAACGGATCGATGCGCGATATGTGGTTGAGCAAGACGGAGCGTACATAATGCGACATATTATTTCGGTATTGATGGAAAATGAGCCGGGTGCTTTGTCGCGTGTTGTCGGACTGTTTTCACAGCGCGGATACAACATCGAGACACTCAACGTGGCACCTACAGAAGATCCAACCCTGTCGCGTTTGACCCTGACGACAATTGGCGATGATCACAAAATTGAGCAAATCACCAAGCATCTCAATCGCTTGATCGATGTAGTGAAGCTGGTTGATCTGTCAGAGGGCTCGCATATCGAGCGCGAACTGATGTTGGTTAAAGTGCGTGCTACCGGTGCACAAAGGGCTGAAATCAAACGCTGCACCGATATTTTTCGCGGTCAGATCGTCGACGTTGGCCCTAGCGTGTACACCATTCAGGTCACCGGCGCAGCTGACAAGCTAGATTCATTTCTAGAGGCAGTCGGCGAAGCGGCGATTATGGAAGTGGTTCGCAGCGGCGTGTCGGGTATCGCCCGCGGCGAAAAAGTACTGAGTTTGTAAGCTTTGTTTGGCGAAGTGATAAGGCGCCTTTTGGGCGCCTTTTTTTCGTCTGTAGTTTCTATGTCTGAACCAATCTCATAAAAATCAGCAGTCATTTGATTTTGTAATCAGCGCTTGCACCAAGCCAGTGTGGGCTCTATTGTTTAGTGGCATTGTTATAAGCGAGTGGAATAGTCTTTCTGACGTAAGCTTAATCACTGACGGTCTAGTCTGATCAGCAATTCCAGATTTAAAAAATATAGGTGTGTGAATAGTGAGCCAGAAAAAAGCACTCGATCAGGTGCTCGCTGAGCAGCGAGAATACAATGCTAAGCGCGCAACGGGTTATAGAGAGCGGGCCTTGAAATTGTATCCCTGGACCTGCGGTCGCTGTGCGCGGGATTTTGAGCGCAAGAATTTGTCAGAGTTGACGGTTCATCACGTAGATCACAATCATGATAATAATCCCGCCGATGGCAGTAATTGGGAATTGCTGTGTATTTATTGTCACGATGAAGAGCACGCAAAGTATGAGAATTTGGTGCGTTATGGCAGTACAACTGAGAAAAAAGTAAAAGCTGCCACCTTTAATCCCTTTGCGGATCTAAAGGCGAAAATGGAAGGCAAGGATAGTTGATTGAGCGCAATGAGCTCGTCGGCGTATTATCGCTCCATATTATTTCTATGTATTTTTAAATCGAGAGTTTATATGTTCAAACTTAAGATAATTGGTCTTATATGGTGTGTCTTTTTAACGCAAGCAACTATTTTACAAGCGGAAGAGAGTAGGCCAGCCCTCGTTTATGATGCTGAGCTGAGTGCGTATGATTATGATTTTACAGTGAACTACTTTGCTGTTAAATCGCAACAACAATCCTTAAAGATGGCCTTTATCTATTTGAAAGGCGATGCAGATAAGCCGGTTGTAACCCTATTGCACGGTAAAAACTTTAATGCCGATTACTGGAGCGAAACAGCACTATTTTTGCAGGGCATGGGTTATGGCGTTGTTATCCCCGATCAGATTGGCTTTGGTAAATCATCTAAACCCATTAACTACCAATATTCCTTTGCGGCAATGGCTCAGCAGACGCATTCATTGTTGAGCTTTCTGGAAATTGAAAAATCGATTGTGATTGGGCATTCCATGGGCGGGATGTTGGCAAGCCGCTTTGCTTTAATGTATCCACAAGTGACGCAGCAGCTGGTTTTACTTAACCCCATCGGATTGGAGAATTATTTGCAGTATGTTGAGTACAAGGACACAGATTTCTTTTACAAGGGTGAGCTTGCTAAGACCGAAGAAGGCATTAAAAACTACCAGCGTAAAAATTATTACGACGGCAAATGGAATGATCAATATGCGGCGCTAACAGACTTTATGATCGGCCAGCTTAACGGTCCGGATAAGGATTTAGTCGCTTGGGTCAATGCTAAAACCTACGATATGATTTTCACCCAGCCCGTGGTGGCTGAGTTCAAGGATTTATCTGTGCCGGTTAGTTTGATTATAGGTAGCCGTGATCGAACGGGGCCTGGGCGGAACTGGATGCGGGGCAATGTCGATTATGAGCTTGGTCGCTATGATCGTTTAGGCAAAAAAGTTGCCAAAATAATTCCGAATGCCAGCTTGTTTGAGTTGCCGAGTTTGGGGCATTTGCCGCATATTGAAGATTTTGAGCAATTTAAAAAGGTGCTACTTAAGGCTTTTAAATCAGGGCAGTAAATTTTGGCTGCGCCGCGTACCTGTAGATCCGATTAGTGTGCGCTAAACGCCTGCACGCAATAGCCCTTCGCTAAGGCTTCGGTAATTTGTGGATCTTTCGCAAAAGCTGGGTTTTTAGGTATTTGGGCATTGTCGATCATCTTGCGTTTGATGATGGTAACGTCTTTGAAACCCTCGGCCATGACAAAAAGCTGAGCCAGCTTTTCTGCCCCGAACATGTCTTTAAAATCGATGTAGACAATAAATGGCGCGCTTTCGCCCTCGGTGAATTCTCCCTGGGTTTTCTTGGCCGTGGCGTTTACTGAAAATAGATACATGCTTTTCTCCGGCCAGTTTTCTGCTGGGCAAATTATTGACTAACGATGGCCAGCCGCAGTGCTGACATATTTAATTGCAGTGATGTTAGCGCGCTTAAGCCGAGTTCGGTTTCGTGGTCGAAGGTCGCCAACTCTTTTGGATCTACGTGGGGGTTGCGACTCATTAGCGATTTCAATCGCTCGCGTTCGTCGCTGCGATCCAGTTGGTAAGCTTGGGTCGCGGTGGCTACCCATTCTTTACTCGTTTCTTCCGCAAGTGCTTCTATGTGTGGAATCATGGCGGTAATACTGGCGCGCACTTCGCGAAGCAGTACCGGCATTAACGTCTTTTTGACGCCTTGGGCCAGTTGATTCAATTTGCTGTGGGCAACCGCATTAGACAGGTTGCGATTTTGCTGGTCAGTTACAAGGCGGAAACTTTGCGCGGGTAAATAGCTTTGTAACTGCAGCCAAGCCGGTGCTTGTAGCGCGGGGCTGAAAAATGACTCAAGTAATAGTGTGCCGGGTTTGAGGGCTTTTACCGCAATAGTACAAATGCTGGCGCTGCCGAAGTCGCTGGATATCACCATGTCCATTCCGCTGGTGATTAGCGGGTGCTCCCAGCTGAAATAAGCCATGTCTTCGCGGCTGAGTGCGCGGTCGCGATCAAAGGTGCCGGTAATACCGTCCTCGGGTAAATATGGGAATGCTTCGGTGATCATGTGATCGCCGGGCCGCAAAATAATGGCGTTGTCGCTATGATCTTCGTGGTCCAGACCAAACTGTTCAGCGAGCATTTCAACATACTCCGCTAGTGCGTCACTGCGTTGCTCGGTTTCGAGTGAGGTAATTAATTCTGCGGCGCGCTGTGGTTGGCAAGAGTTTAGTTCGAGCAGGCGGTTGCGGCCTTTGCGCAAATTTTCCTGCAGTACTATGGCTTTATCGGCGGCGCGTTCGATAACGTTATTGATCTCGCTCGCGCTGTCATTGGCCAGTGCTGTGCGGAGTTCGTCACCAAACTCCAGCATCAAGGCATTGCCGACGGTGCAGGGCTGTTTGAAAATACTGACCGCGTCGCGATACCAGTGCAGTAATTTTTCTTGCGCGCTGCCTTTGTAGTAGGGCACGTGTAAATTGACATCGCCGAGCTGGCCGATGCGATCAAGACGACCAATGCGCTGCTCAAGTAAGTCAGGATTTAAGGGCAAATCAAATAGAATCAGGTGTTGAGAAAACTGGAAGTTGCGACCTTCGCTGCCAATCTCTGAGCAAATTAATAGTTGGGCGCCGTCCTCTGGGTCAGCAAAATAAGCCGCCGCGCGATCGCGCTCGATTAGGCTGAGTTCTTCGTGGAATACTGCGCTTGCAATGCCGCGACGCAGCCGCAGGTGCAGTTCTAAGTCTCGGGCCGCGTTTGCGTCAGCGGCAATGAGCAAGACTTTCTCGTCTGGGTTTTGCAATAAGAACTTTTCTATCCACGCGACTCGGGTGTCTGCTTTTAACCACGCGGCACCGAGCAATTGCTCTGGGTGCAACGATTCTTCGAGGCTAGCTGTTGTGCAAGCTTGTTCGTACCCCGCCGGAACATCGAGTGGGTGGGCGTGAATCACCCGCTGGGGGAAACCGCCGACAGAGGCGCGGGTGTTGCGGAACAGCATGCGGCCTGTCCCGAAACGGTCGAGTAGATCGCGGATGGTTTTGTCGAGCTGTTCAACGCTAGGGCTTTTTCGTAGCGCACAGAATGTGTCTTTACCTAACAAGGTCTCTAAACGTTGGCAAAACTCGGTATCGCCAAGGGAGGCCTCTGGTGAGTCACTCAGGCCTTGAATGAGTTCACTGATGTCTTCGTAGTGACTTTGCTCTTCAAGGAAGGCGGCCAAATCCGGGTAGCGGGCCGGATCGAGTAGGCGAAGACGAGCAAAATGGCCGTCTATGCCAGCATTTTCTGGCGTGGCGGTTAATAACAGTACCGAGGCAATTTCTGCGCTTAGACGCTCGACCAGTTTGTATTCGGCAGAGCTGCTGCCGTCTTCGTGCCAGTGCAGATGATGAGCTTCGTCTACCACAAGCATATCCCAGCCGGCCTCGCATAATTGCTGCTGACGGCGATCGTGGCTGCTTATCCAGCTGAGTGGGCAGATGACGAGCTGAGCATCTTCAAAGGGATTTTCTTCGTTTTCTTTCGATTCTTCTTCGTCAAAGAAAATACTGTTCGGCTCATCTTCGCACTCGTCTATTTGACGGCAGCGCGCCTCGTTAAAAATACTGAATTTGAGGTTGAAGCGGCGCAGCATTTCTACCAGCCACTGGTGAACCAAACTGTCCGGTACCACGATCAGTACGCGTTTTGCGCGCTCAAGTAATAGCAGTTGATGAATGATTAAACCGGCCTCAATGGTTTTGCCTAGTCCCACCTCGTCGGCAAGCAACACGCGGGGTGAGGGCCGACTTGCCACTTCTGCGGCGATATACATTTGGTGGGGTAGTAACTGAACTCTCGGCCCCAACAAACCGCGGGTGCTAGCGGCTTGGCTGGTGTTTTGCTGTTCTAGGGTTGCGGCTCTTAGTGCGAAGCGGCGGTGGTGTTCTACTTGACCGGCCAATAGACGCTCTTTGGCATTGCTGAGCTTGATATTGGCGCTCAGGATTTGCTCAGGCACCGGGTGCACGTCACCGTTTTCGTCTTCAGCAAAGTAGACGATGCAGCCATTGTGTTCTTGCTGCTCTTTTACTATCAGCGGGCCCTGGTTGGGGACATCGATATTATCGCCAACTTGAAATAGTACTCTCGATAGCGGTGCGGCTGCAGCGGCGTAAGTGCGCTCTTCTTCTGCTGCAGGAAAGGCAATGACCACACGACGGTTTTCGGCTTCAAGAATAATACCCAAGCCCAGGTCGGGTTCTGGGTTGCTGATCCAGCGTTGGCCGGCGATAAAAATAGTAGACATAGGGTATGAGTATAGCTCGATGTATTGACTAAGTTCAGTGCTGAGGCAGCCTGATTTCTGGAGTGCGAATGTTACGCATCGCTGGCGCCAAGGGAAAGTCTTAATACCGTAAATCTGCCCAAGGGCGACTTTAAATGGTGACAGAGACCATAGTGACCGCTGCAATGTAGACTATTGTCGAGTAGCGATGTGCTCGCGCTGCGCTAGACTGTAAGCATTCGCAAGATGATTGCCAAAGACAGGCGTGATGAGGCTAAGAGTTGGAAAGTCAGTGGCTGGTATTGTTGGCGTTTATATACGTCGCGTGTTTATTTCTAATAGCTTGGTGGGCCGATCGGCATACCCAGCGGCCGCCGGTCGTGCGCGCCTTAGTTTACAGCCTATCGCTGGCTGTTTATTGCAGTTCTTGGACGTTTTTTGGGGCTATTGGTCAGGCCGTTAACGACGGCTGGTCTTTCGTTCCAATCTACCTTGGCCCTATTCTTTTGTTTGTATTGGCGTGGCCGTTTATCCGTCGCTTATCGGTTGTGAGCACGCGTAACCGAGTGACTTCAATAGCGGATTTTATTGGTTCTCGCTATGGGAAGCATCAATTCCTTGCAGCATTGGTCACCTTGATCGCCGTCGCTGGCAGTCTTCCTTATATTGCTTTGCAATTAAAAGCTGTTACACAGGCGTGGTTGACCGTGCAGCATATGTGGCAACCAAACTTGGCTACAAGTCATAGCAGCACTAGTTTCATAGCAGCGCTAATTTTAGTTGTCTTTACGGTAGCCTTTGGCACCCGGGTGGTTGATAAACGACATCGTCATCGCGGCTTAATGGCGGCAATTGCGGTGGAATCCCTTGTAAAGTTGACCGCGTTTGTGGCGGTGGGCGTGTTTGCGCTAAGTATTTTGTTTAGTGCGGGGAGTAATGGGCTTGAAATCGAATACGGGAAACTGGCGAATTTGCCTGCCCCGGTCAATTTCATTACTCAGCTTGTCTTGGCAGCGGCCGCGATAGTCTGCCTGCCTCGGCAGTTTCACGTTATGGTGCTAGAGAATCACAGCCGTCGAGATATGCGCGCCGCGCGTTGGATATTTCCAATCTACCTAGCGTTGTTCTGTGCGCTTATTGCACCAGTTGCGATTTTGGGGCAGTCCCTTCTCGGGAGTGGCGCGCCACTTAGTCCAGATATGTTGGTGGTGTCTGCACCTATGGCGGCTGGCAGTAATACCTTAGCGGTAGTGGCTTTGCTCGGTGGTTTATCGGCGGCTACCGGTATGGTTATTGTTGCCTGTGTGACCTTGTCGGTGATGGTCTGCAACGAGTGGATGGTGCCGCTCTGGCAGTTTTTTAATCGTGCTCACAGTATTAATGCCCGCTGGTTGCAGCAGGTCAGACGTGGCGCGATAGCGGCGTTACTGCTGGCCGCCTGGTTATTGGAGCAGCAGTTAAGTGGTCGCGGTGGTTTGGCGTCTCTGGGCTTGCTGTCTTTTGCTGCGGCTGCGCAATTAATGCCATCGATTATCGCGGCCTTGTATTGGCCTAGAGCGCACTCTCGTGGAGTTATTGCCGGCCTGTTTGCTGGTGGTGCAATTTGGTTTTATTGCCTATTGCTACCTGCTTTGCTGGGGCCTGGGCATCCCTTGCTTAGTGATGGTCCGTTTGGCTTGTTGTGGTTGCGGCCAGAGGCACTGCTCGGTTTTCAATTTCCAGATCCCTTAAGCCATGGGGTGTTTTGGAGTCTATTGCTGAATTGTGCGAGCTTAGTGTTGGTGTCTGCAATGAGTCGGTTTAAGGCGATTGAGTTACGCCAAGCGCGCGCCTTTACCCAGCTGCGTTTAGTGAGGGGATATCAAAAAGCCGATTTTGAGCTCACCAAGATTGAAAGCTGGCAGTTGCAGAGAATGTTGACGCCACTCTTGGGCGCAGATAGAAGCAGGCAACTCTGGCAGCGTTTCGAACAAAGGATTGGTCAGCGCTTACTGGCTAACGATAGAGTGCCACGATTTGTTGTAAAGGATGTAGAAGCGGCATTGGCTGCTATTGTCGGTGCGGTTTCAGCGCATCGCACTTTAGATTTACTACAGCGCAAAAAGCCATTGCAGCTTGATGAGTTTGTGCTGTTGATCGGCGACACATCTAAGCAGTTGCAGTTTGGTCAGGATTTATTGCAAATCACCTTAGAGACCATACCTCAGGGTGTGAGTGTTGTAGATGCCAATTTGGATCTGGTGGCGTGGAACAGCCGCTATATCGAGTTATTTGGTTTTCCCGAGCGGCTGTTGTATATCGGTTGTCCTATTGCCAAGGTCTACCAGTTCAATGCAGAGCGAGGATATTTGCAAAATGCGGATACTGACGTGGACGGGGCTATTGCGCGCCGTCTGGCTTTATTAAGCGGCGGAAAACCCTACCGTATAGAGCGGTCGCTACCTAATGGCCTGGTTGTCGAAATTTGTGGTACGCCAATGGCGCGGGGCGGCTACGTGACTACCTATACCGATATCAGCGAATACCGGCGTATGTTCAATGAATTAGATGGCGTGAAAAACCAGTTGGAACGGCGCGTTATTGAGCGGACCTCGGCGCTGGAAGCGGCGAATGCATCACTGGCGACTGAGAACCAGGCACGGGCAAAAATCGAGCGTGAGCTAAATACCGTTTACGCTAGTAAAAGTCGATTTTTGGCGGCGGCCAGTCATGACTTGTTACAACCAATAAGCGCGGCACGTTTATTTACCGCCGCACTTTCGCATCGCACCCAAGGCAGTGATTTTGCCGCCGAGGTTGGACATATTGATGCCTCGTTAAGTAGTGCGGAAAATTTGATTACCTCCTTGCGGGAAATTGCTCGTTTGGACTCGGGCAATATTCAGCTCGATCGCCGAGACTTCTGCTTAAAAGATTTATTAGAGCCCTTGACGCGAGAGAGTGCCCTGCTCGCCAAACAAAATGGCCTTACCTTGAAGGTTCGCCCCTGTGATTGTTGGGTGTATAGCGATCAGCAGTTATTGCGACGGGTGATTCAAAACTTCCTTTCTAATGCTTTGCGTTACACCCGAGAAGGCAGTGTTTTACTGGCCTGCCGACGTCGCGCGGACAATATCCTGATTCAAGTTTGGGATACCGGTCCCGGTATTTCCCCGCGGGACCAACAGCGGGTGTTTGACGAGTTCGAACGCGCCCACAGCGGTGTTAATAATGACTCCGAAAAGGGCTTGGGTTTGGGTTTGTCGATAGTTCAGCGAATCAGCGGAATACTCGGCCATGAGATAACACTTCGGTCAGAAGAGGGGCGCGGCAGTGTGTTCGCAATTCAAGTGCCAGCAGGACATATCGTTGCGAGTCGAGTTGAACAACAAGCTCCTAGCTTACAATCTGAGCTGGCCGGGATAAGCGTTTTGTGCATAGATAATGAGCTTGGTATTCGTGCAGGTATGCAGGCGTTACTTAGTCAGTGGGGATGCCGAGTGTTTACTGGCGCAAACCTTGGCGAGGTTTTAGGGCAGTGGCGATTGGACTCTGCGCCGGATATTGTACTTGCTGATTTTCACTTAGATAACGGCGAAACGGGGCTGGAGGTACTGCAAGCCTTAAATTACCGCTGGCATACTCAGTTGCCGGCGGTGGTGATTAGCGCAGATAACAGCGCAGAGGTGCGCGCTCAGGTAGAAGGTGCGGGCTATCGATTCTTAGCCAAACCCGTAAAGCCAGCCGCATTGCGGGGCCTGATGCGGCAATTGGTTTTGCGCGGATAAAACCAATCAAAGCTGGGGTGGGTTTACCTCTAGCTGGGAAAACAGCAGTGCGGCTTGGGTGCGGGAGTGCACGCCGAGCTTTCGAAAGATTTCGGTGATATGGGCTTTAACCGTCGCTTCGCTAACATTGAGTTCGTAGGCGATTTGTTTGTTTAGTAGGCCTTGCACTAGCAGGGTTACCACGCGAAATTGTTGTGGCGTTAGGCTGGCGATGTCTTTGGCTATTTTTTGCTCTTTGCTGTCTTGTCCTATTTGATAGCGCACTCCCTCGGGTAGCCATCGAGCGCCGTCGAGTACCGCATTGATTGCAATTGTTATGATATTTGCCTGGCTGCTTTTTGGTAGAAATCCAGCTGCGCCGTGGTCGATGGCACGGCACATCACGTCGGGACTTTCGCTCCCTGAAATGATAATTACTGGAATGTCTGGATGCTGTGCTTGCAGGTGTATCAAATTACTAAAACCCTGTGCGTCGGGCATATGTAAATCGAGAAGTATTAGATCGCAATCGGGGGTGGATATAAGCAGGTCTTGCAAGTCTTTGAGAGACTCCGCTTCGTTAACTACACAGTTTGTAAAGCTTTGACCGAGGCTAGTCTTAAGTGCTGTTCTAAATAAGGGGTGGTCGTCGGCAATAATGAATCGCAGTGAGTCCATCTGAAGCCCTTTTTATTAATTTATTTCGGCTACAGTGTATAGAAAAATCCACTTTGATGCAGGTTATACCTGTTAATTTTGCGCTTTTGATGTGGAGCTTGAATTGAATGTTATGCCCACCCTAGTGTGAAAGACGCTAGGCGGGAGATGGCAAGTGCTGAGATAAAAACTCAGTTTTGTGTCTCTCGTCGAGCATCCATTAATAGGTGGGCGCACCTACAAGTATAGTTCGACCTCCGGTATTGAGCTCAAGCGATATTTGTACTGCTCGACTTGTGGTTTTCGATCAGTTTCGCAACAACGTTGGGGGCGGCAAGGGTCGATAAATCACCGAGGTTTTCGGTATCGTCGGCGGCAATTTTGCGCAGTATGCGAGCATGATTTTTCCTGAACGGGTTTTTGGCAAATCCTCGGTCCATTGGATGGTGTCCGCCACCGCAGGATGTGTGGAGGTATCCGTTATTCGCAGGGTGCAGGAGAGGCACAAGCACACTAGAAATACCTGTTATTCAGTAGCGCCTTTTTTCTGTATTTGCGTTTTGATTTAAAATTAACTAATCACAATAATTTAATGTTTGCTTTGTAAGTACTGCTTTGGAGTCATATTAAACCAGCGTTTAAATGCTCTGTTGAATGAACTTTGCTCGTTGTAGCCTAATAAGCCGGCAATTTGAGACATGGGTATGGTCTCGTTCGAGAGTAGTTTTTTGGCTTCGGTAATTCTGACCTCATCGACTAGCGCTTCAAAGGTGTAGCCCTCAGCTTGCAGCTTGCGATGAAGTGCGCGTTCGTGAAGTTTCATGTTGTCTGCGATGACCGGCCGTGAAAGCTCACCAGTGGGGAGTAACTTCCCAATTAAATGTCGGACTTGCTTGCTTGCGGGGGTATTTGGCTTAGTTGTAGAGCTGGAATCTACCTCTACCATCGAAAGGTAGTTGGAGACTAAGTCGTGTAACTGAGGGTTGTGGGAACTCAGCTCAAGATCTAAAAAATTGCTATCGAGTTCGATGGCGTCGTGTTCTTGTTTAAATAGGGTTGGGCAGTTGAATGCGTTTTGATACTGCTTGTCTGGCGCCATTTTTGAGTGACGAAAATGTACTGCGCGGGCCTTAAATTTGCCTTCCGTGACTAGATGGATAATGTGGAGCGTGCAGCCCACCGCGTGTTCCACGGCTTGTCGGCGGTCGTTGCTGTTGGTGTTGAGTAGCTCTAAACAAACGTAGCTTGGTTGATTCTCGCCTTCTTTCAAGGTGAGTGAAATGGCAGGTGTGAAATGATATAAAAATTTTCCCACGCTTATTAAGGCAGATCTAACATCGTGGGCAGACAGCGCTAAAAAGGCGACCGGCCCCAGAATCGACTGATCTTGCCGCATTGCTAGCCGTAAGCCCATATCCGGCATCCTTAGGCTTTGGGCGCACAATTCCAGTAAATCGATAAAACTTTGGTATGGGAAAAAGTAATTGTCGTCATCCCGTCGGCTGTAGTCTATGCCTGCTTTGACGAATAAATCTTCTGGGTTTCCCTGCAGCTCTTCAACTAGAAGTACTAAGTTGTTTAAACAGCTTGCTCTCACCGGTGCAGTCATTCTGCTTCTCAGATATCTTGTCATTAGTGTTGTTCCGCTAATTATAACAAGTCTCTTAAGAATGTCCCTGTTAGGGTATAAGTTTATGCATAGTGGCGTGTCGCCCGGCTAGGCGGGCGTTACTGTTGATCTTTAGAATTGAGAGTTAATGAGCCCGCTGATCGGTAGCGGTAGCTCTCCGAGTCCCGTGCTGTGAATGGTTTGGCGTACAAGCGTGCCGCTGGGAATCCCGTCGAGAATGCCGTTTATGATAAGCGTTCCCTGTAGTAGGTCGCCAACGATAATCGCTTCTGACGGGCCGGCGAGCAAAATACTGTATGTCGTTATCAGCGGATTAGTTGGAAGGATATTAAATAAAGGAGAGGAGTTTAATCCGATGGCCTCTGTGCTTGATTGCAGCGGTGCTACTAGCGTGTCGAAGGTACTAAGGGGGCTTATAAGGGCATTGTTGGCAGCTCCACCCGCGAATAAATTGCTAAGTGGTGCCCCAAGCGCTTGAAGTGCGCTCAGGTTTTGCGCGCTGGAAAACGACGAAGCACTGAGCATTGCCGCTGTTAATATAAATTTACCTATTGATTTATTCATTATTATCTCCGGTATTGGTGGTGTCGTTATTGGATGCTTACCCGTGCCAGTCGCCATCTTTGCGAAGCGGCTTGTTAACAAGCATGACGCAATGTCTTTATTCGCGTTCTCTGTGCTATCGATTCGATTATTGATCTTTGCTAGGGGGGAGTCTTGGCATTTTAGGACGAATTTTTATCATTTGCGCACTTTGGTGGCTTGTCCTAATTTGTCAAAAACTTGTCCGTATCGGAAAAGACGGGAAGGTCATTTTTATAGAATATATGCGCTATTCGTTCACTAGGATAATAATTATATGCGCGTATTTCACCGTCGAGTAAGAAAGTTCGTCTTCGGCACCTCGCTGTTAAGTCTGAGTTCCATGCCGATGTTTGCCCTTGCGGCGCCAATGCTAGAAGAGGTTATTGTTACGGGGCAGAAGCGTTCGGAAAGTACGCAGGACACCCCTGTTGCGATCACTGGTATGACCGCCGATTCTCTTGAGAAGTTTGGGTTTGCCAGCGCAAATGATATTTCTGCGCAAGTGCCTAATATGCAGGTCAGCGGTCCATTTGGTGAGGTGCAGCCGATCTTTGCGATACGCGGTGTCAGCATGTCGGACTACAGTTCTAACCAGGCGAGCCCTATTGGTGTGTATTCCGACGAGTCGTATATGGGGGCGGTATACACTCACGGTATGAATTTCTTCGACGTTGAGCGCCTAGAGGTTTTGCGAGGACCACAGGGAACACTGTACGGAAAAAACACCACTGGTGGTGCAATCAATATCATTACTAAAACGCCATTGCTCAACGATGGCTTTCATGTGAATGCCAAATTAGGTGCAGGTAACTACGATTCGCGAGTTGGCGATTTAGGTGTTGAAGGCACCTTAGTCGAAGACGCTTTAGCGGCGCGGCTCGCCTACTCCTTTTCTCGCAATAGTGGATATATAGAGAACCGCTCGGGTGGTCCCAATTTATCGTCTATCGATTTTCAGGCTTTGCGTTTAACGCTAAATTGGCAGATAACTGAAAATATGAGTAACGTGCTTAAGTTAACACACGGCCAGAATGATTCTTTAGCTAACGCCTCCAGAAATGAGCCGCGCGGAAATCTCAGCGGCGGAGACGGTGTGCTCGGTGTAGGCGGTATTGCTACTGGTGGTTTGGCGCAAGGTGATGATAGCAGCGGGTTTATGGACAATACTGGCTATTCGGCCTCATCGCAAAACCTAGGTCACCATGAAGTGGAAGATAACTTTACTGGTCCACTGGTCGTTAATTCCGATATGTTGGTCAACAAATTGGAGTTTGTTGGTGACAGTCATACTTTCACCAGTATTACCTCCATCAGTATTTCAGACTACGCTCAGAAGCAGAATACCGACGGATCACCTGAAGGCTTGCTTGAAATACGCTGGGCAGTAGATACCGATGCCTATAGCCAGGATTTACGCATTTCTAGCAACTATGACGGCATGTTTAATTTCATCGGCGGCATATATTACGCCGTAGAAGAAATGGATATGCATAATGAATACGCAATTTATGCAACGCCGCCGGATGTGCGGGTCGCGATCACATATCCAGGGGCGACGGGCTTCTATCCGTATTTGCTCGATTATGGCCAGCTTGATCAAAAAATGATTACTGACAAGACTAGCTATGCAGCTTATACGCAGCTTCGTTTTGATATAAACGCAAATTTCGGCATCGATTTTGGTATTCGCTATACGGTTGACGAAATTGACCTTAGCTATCTGAATATTTCTAGAGAAGGCTACGACGGCAGTCCGCGTGGCACGTATGTTCCCGGCAATACCACGCAAAATGACGAGCCTTTTGTACCCCTTAATCTTGCCGGTAATGCAGGGATTGTCGAGCTTGATGTATTTCTCGAAAATTTATTGAGTGGGCAAGTGACATTAGAAGATCTTCTCGCAACGGGGCAGGTAGGGTATACGCACGGGCCTTATACGACGGACTCTTCTAAACCACTGTCGGCAAAGGAGCAGGAGTTTACCGGCAAGCTCGGTTTTGATTATCGTTTTAGTGATGATTTTATGATGTACGTAAGTTATAGCAAGGGCTTTCGTTCCGGTAACTTTAATGGTGGCGCCTACTATCGTGAACGTGATTTCGAAGATGCTTACGCGAGACCTGAATACATAGATGCCTATGAAATAGGTTTTAAATCTGACTTCTATGATCAGCGAGCCAGGGTGAATGCCGCTGCGTTTTTATACGACTATAAAGACCAGCAGTTTATCAACGTCGTTGGCGTATCGAATTTCTTAGAGAATGCCGGTGGTTCAACGATCGCCGGTTTAGAAGCTGAAATTATGTTTGCGGCAACTGAAAAGTTAATGTTGATGATGGGGGTTGGCTATCTTGAAACAGAGTATACCGAGCTCGAATTGTCGGATACGCAAACGCTTAATAACCCCAATGATACGGTCGACCTCTCTGGCAATGAGCTTATCTCTGCGCCGAAAATTAGCGGCAATATCTCTATCGACTACGAAATCTATAGCGGTGACCGCGGCTATCTAAGTTGGAACGTGAATGCCAATTATCAGGATAAGCAGTGGTATAGCGCATATAACGATGTTGGTGGCTATGAAAATATTAAGCAAGATGCGTATGCGCTAGTAAATACACGACTAACTTGGCGCGGCGTCAATGAAGATTATTCTGTTTCCCTGTGGGCTAAGAACTTAGCGCAGGAAGAATATGACGGCTACGCTATTAATTTACAGGCAGGATTTGGCTTCGATTATTTCCAGGCTGGTCCGCCACGCACCTTTGGTATGGATGCAACGTATAAGTTTTAAAGTTTAATCTTAAATAATATTTTGAGCGTGAAATGACTTAGTTGATTGATGCCGTATTCAGTTTTATGGCGATCAGTCGCTGAGTCGATCAATCGGCTTCACCGAGGAAGAAAGCGATGGGCAGTATTACCTTTATCGAACATGATGGCACACAACACACTGTTGATCTGGAACCCGGAAAATCCTTGATGCAAATTGCCTTGGATAACGATGTTCCGGGTATTGATGCGGACTGCGGTGGGGAGTGTGCCTGCGGTACCTGCCACGTCATTATTGAAAGTAATTGTCCGAATATTATCGGCGGCGCGACCGGCGATGAGCTACAGATGTTAGATTTAACGCCGGAACGTAGCGACACCTCGCGGCTAGCGTGTCAGATTATAACTACTGATACGATGGATGGTCTGGTTGCACGCCTGCCAGAATTTCAGATGTAAGGTTTACTGGCCAATAATATTCAACGCATAACTATAAAGCTTGGAAGGTCTATGAAAATTCTTAATAATCTAGTTGAAAAAGGCGCCGCTAGCGTACCAATGCACCTACAAATAAAAGGTGCGCACTTGCTGTATACCGCCAAGAGCAAGTTGGGTGTGTATGCTAAAGCTCGGGAGTTTGTTGAGGCGCCGATCCCTGACGTCGCAGGCTTAGCAATAGAAGATATTGATGTCAGTAACCCGTTTTTGTTTAAGCAGAATCGTTGGGAGTCGTATTTTAAACGACTGCGCGATGAATGCCCTGTCCACTTTCAAAAAAGTAGCGCATTTGGTCCCTTCTGGTCGGTGACGCGCTATGAAGACATTGTATTTGTTGACAAACATCACGACTTGTTTTCCGCAGAGCCATTTATTGTTATTGGTGGTACGCCTAAGGAGCTGGCGCTTGAGATGTTCATTGCTATGGATCCGCCGAAGCACGATCTACAGCGTCAGGCTGTGCAGGGCGTTGTGGCGCCAAAAAATCTCAAAGAGATGGAAGGGCTGATTCGCAGCCGGACTCAAGAAGTTCTCGATCAACTTCCATTGGATACACCTTTTGACTGGGTCGAGGATGTCTCGATAGAGCTAACGGCGAGAATGCTGGCGACTCTTCTAGATTTTCCGTATGAGCAGCGTCACAAGCTTGTTTATTGGTCTGACTTGGCGGGTGGTGGCGCGGAAACAACCGGTGGTCTCAGCGATACTGATGAGTTGTTTTGCGGTATGCAGGATATGGCCAAACACTTTTCTCAGCTGTGGCGAGAGAAGGAAGCGAAGCTTGCGGCCGGTCAAGATGCCGGTTTTGATCTGATTAGCATGCTGCAAAGTAATCAAGACACCAAGGATTTAATAAATAAGCCTTTGGAGTTTTTGGGTAATCTGGTGTTGTTGATTGTGGGGGGCAATGACACTACGCGCAACTCCATGACCGGCGGAGTTCTTGCCCTTAGCCGTTTTCCAGCAGAATTTGCGAAGCTTAAGAGCGACCCCAGTGTTATTCCGAATATGGTATCTGAAATTATTCGCTGGCAAACGCCGCTAGCGTATATGCGCCGTGTCGCAAAACAAGATGTTGAGTTGAACGGTAAAGAAATTAAAAAGGGCGATAAGGTCGTAATGTGGTATGCCTCTGGCAACCGTGATGAGCGCGCTATTGATCAGCCAGATGAATTTATTATTGACCGCAAAGGCGCACGCAATCATTTGTCCTTCGGTTTTGGTGTTCATCGGTGTATGGGTAATCGTCTGGCTGAGCTGCAGCTGCGTATTCTTTGGGAGGAACTGCTGGCGCGCTTCGATGAGATAACAGTAGTTGCTGAGCCAGAGTATGTGCAATCCAATTTTGTAAAAGGCTATTCGAAGATGATTGTTAAATTAACAGCTAAAAAATAGCTGGTTTTTTAATATTAGTCTGATTTTGTCGCTCTGATTCTATGGGGGTGACAGCAGTGAGTGTCCAAGTTAGAGCGCAAAGCTGCTTTGTGTAGGTGTCGCTATGGTATTGCTCAGTAAGTCGAATGCTCAGAGGTGAAAAGGTAGTCATTATGGATGCAGAGCTTAATAAAAAAGCCCTTGGTATTGCTAGGAATTATATCGGTAGCGTAGCGTGGCCAACTGTTGTGCTGACACTGCTGGTTTGTAGTTTGTTTATTATTTGTTTGGTGTTATTCGCTGCTGGGTATATATCGGCGTGGTTAGCAACACCACTAATTAGCGTATTGACCTATATGTCTTATACGACCTTGCATGAGGCTGTGCACGGTAATATACATGGTAGCAATCCTAATTTGAGATGGGTTAACGATCTGTGTGGCTATCTAGTTGGGCCGATAATCTCCGTGCCCTATAACTCACATAAGCATGAGCATTTTGCCCATCATCGCTATACCAATATTGCTGGCAAAGATCCTGATTTTATAATTAGTGGAATGCGCACTGGTCTTTTCGCTGCGTTGTTAACAACGCTTAAGTTCTTCTATGTTCAGAATACCTTTTTCTATAAACAGCATTGGCGATCGGCTAAATTGAAAGAGCGGTTTACTTATTGCCTCGAAGTAATGTTTTCTATAGGTTGGCGCGTGCTAACGATTGCGCTGGTGGAACAGCCCGGTATTGCGGTTGTGGTGTTGCTTGGCTATTTCACGGGTGGTTTTTTTACGGCGTATTGGTTTGCCTATCGTCCCCACTTTCCTTATGACAACAGTGAGCGTTATCAAAATACCAGTAGTCTTATCATGCCGATGTGGATGAAACCTATTGAGTGGTTTTGGCTAGGGCAAAATATTCATTCTATTCATCATTTATTCCCCCGCGTGCCGTTCTATCATTATCGGGCACTTCATCGAGATATAGAGCCGATACTCCGTGCGCAAGGAACACCAATTATTGGTATTTGGAGTAGAAAGCCTGTTGCCGTGCAGGAATGAATGCGGCCTTTATATTTGTTTTCTTATGCAGAGGTTATTGCCGCTAATATTTTTAATGAGGTCGTAACGTAAAAAGGGCGACTCCATATGGAGTCGCCCTTTTTCGCTTAAGCCAATGTACTGGGCTTAAACGATTTTCTTCATCGCCGTCATGTAACCGCGCAGTCTGCGGCCAACCACTTCTACGGGATGGTTGCGAATTGCAGCGTTAACGGTGATCAGCTCAGCATTGTCTACGCCAAGATCTTTGATGTTTAAGCCCTTGCCGATAATATCGGTAGAAACTTTGCTCATAAAGTCTTTGAGTAGTGGGCGGCAAGCGTGATCGAACAGGTAGCAGCCGTATTCCGCCGTGTCTGAAATGACCACGTTCATTTCGTAGAGTTTACGACGTGCGATCGTGTTGGCGATCAGTGGTGTTTCGTGCAGTGATTCGTAGTAAGCAGACTCTGGCTCCATACCGGCAGCGACCATGCACTCGAATGCCAGTTCTACACCGGCTTTACACATGGCGATAAGTAAAATGCCGTGATCGTAGTATTCTTGCTCACTGATTTCTACATCGCCAGCAGGCGTTTTTTCAAAGGCAGTTTCCGCCGTTGCTGCGCGCCACGCGTGCAGGTTTTTATCGTCGTTTGCCCAGTCTTCCATCATGGTCTTAGAGAAGTGACCACTGATGATGTCGTCCTGGTGCTTTTCGTATAGCGGACGCATGATGTCTTTCAATTCGTCTGCAAGATCAAAAGCTTTGATTTTGGCAGGGTTAGAAAGGCGATCCATCATATTGGTGATGCCGCCGTACTTCAGACCTTCGGTAACTGTTTCCCAGCCGTACTGAATCAACTTAGAGGCGTAGCCAGCATCGATGCCTTGCTCAACCATTTTGTCAAAACACAGGATGGCGCCAGTTTGCAGCATGCCGCAAAGAATTGTTTGCTCGCCCATCAGGTCAGATTTAACTTCTGCGATTGGTGATGATTCCAACACGCCGGCACGGTCGCCGCCAGTGCCTGAAGCCAATGCCTTGGCGATTGCCATGCCTTCGCCTTTAGGATCGTTTTCACGGTGAACAGCGATCAAGGTTGGAACACCAAAGCCACGCTTATATTCTTCGCGCACTTCGGTGCCTGGGCATTTGGGGCACATCATAACAACGGTGATGTCTTTCCGGATTTGCATACCTTCTTCAACTAGATTGAAGCCGTGTGCGTAATCTAGGCAGGCGCCTTCTTTCATCAAAGGCATAACTGCGTTTACAACAGGTGTATGCTGCTTGTCTGGCGTTAGGTTCATGACAACATCAGCGACAGGGATCAATTCTTCATAGGTGCCAACTGCAAAACCATTTTCAGTCGCGTTTTTCCAGCTTTGACGTTTTTCAGCAATTGCCTCAGCGCGGAGTGTGTAAGACACGTCTAAACCCGAATCGCGAAGGTTAAGGCCTTGGTTTAAGCCCTGTGAACCACAGCCGATAATGACGATTTTTTTGCCTTTTAAGTATTCGCAGCCGTCTGCGAATTCACTGCGATCCATAAAACGGCATTTGCCCAGCTCTTGCAGCTGAAGACGCAGCGGCAGGCTATTGAAATAATTCTGACCCATGGGGTTCTCCTAAGTGTGATGTCTATAAACTTGGTCGCGGGCGGTGTTGCGTCACCTATCCCACAATGGCGGCCACTTTAGCATCGCTTGTTTGTTGCGTAAAATGATATATAGTTGATGTTGCGTTGCGTTGCGCGCATTTAGTCGGAGGTCTGGTGTCGGACGTCTGACCTACAGCTTCGCTTATGTCGGTTTCACATCCGACGCCAGACTTCCAGCGTCAGACTTGCACTTATGAATCTCAAAGAGCTCCAGACCTTTATCCATCTCAGCCAGTCTTTGCACTTTGGTCACACTGGCGATGCTATGCATTTAAGCGCCTCGGCGGTCAGTCGTTCCATTATGCGTTTAGAAGAGCAGGTGGGTGTGGCGTTGTTTGAGCGCGATAACCGCCGAGTGCAGCTCACCGCTGCGGGTCGAGAATTCCTCCGCTATGCCGAGCAGGCAGTGGTGAATTGGCAGTCGGTACTGCAGCGTTTGCATATTCAGGGAGAGGCACTTCAGGGCGAGCTGGGTGTATTTTGCTCAGTTACCGCTTCTTATAGTGTGCTTAGTAATATTCTCGAGGTGTTTAGGCAGCGATATCCTGCTATAGAATTGAAGTTGCACACGGGGGATCAGGCTGACGCTATAGAGCGAATCGTCGAAGGGGGGGAGGATCTGGGGATTACCGCTAAGCCCAAGCAGTTGTCGTCGCGCTTGCTATACCAAGAATTAACGCGTTCTCCTTTGCGTTTGTTGGTGCCGAATATTCCCTGCGCGGTCAATGAGCAGATCGCCGCTGTGGCGGAGGTGTTGTCCCCAGAGGTGTTGGCGAGTCTGCCATTTATTTTGCCCGAGCGTGGCGTGGCGAGAACATTAATAGAGCAGTGGTTTCGTCAGCAGCAGATTAAGCCCAGCGTGTACGCACAGGTAAGCGGACATGAAGCTATTGTGAGCACGGTAGCCCTTGGTTTGGGTATTGGCGTGGTGCCGGAGTTGGTATTGGCGACCAGTTTTTTGCGTGAGCGAGTGCGGGTGATTCCGGTCGAGCCCGCGCTGCCAAGCATGGAGGTTGGCATGATTGTATTGCAGCAACGTTTGTCGAACCCCTTGGTCAAAGCATTCTGGGATTGTGCTAGGTCATCGTACAGTTCCGTGAATTAATTTATGATGGCATCTATTTTGAACGTATTAACGGGTCGAGTATTTTATGACAGAGCAGCCGAACAGCGAGAAATCGAAATTAAGTTTTGATAAAGAAGCCTTATTGCTGATCGATGATCATGAAGAAGAGGTATCGGTAGACGGCAAGACTGTGCGTAAGCGCGGTATTTATCTGTTGCCGAACTTATTTACTACGGCGGCCTTATTCTCGGGTTTCTTCGCCATTATTTCGGGCATGCATGGCAATTTTGAAAATGCGGCCATCGCGATTTTTGCTGCAATGGTGTTTGACGGTCTAGATGGTCGCGTCGCTCGACTTATGAATGCCCAGAGTAAGTTTGGCGCGGAGTACGACAGTTTGGCTGACATGGTGTCCTTCGGTGTGGCTCCCGCCTTGGTGGTTTTTAGTTGGGCGCTGGTGGATCTGGGTAAATTTGGCTGGGCAGTGTCCTTTATTTATGTGGCGTGTGCGGCACTGCGTTTGGCGCGCTTCAATACCCAAATTGATACCGCGGATAAAAACTACTTCACTGGACTGGCTAGTCCTGCCGCCGCGGCAGTAATGGCGGGCTTGGTGTGGGTTTGTGCAGAAGAGGGCTGGGTCGAGCAGGGTATCCATTTTGAAATAGAGGTGTTTGCAGGCCTGCTTATGGCGGTGTGCGGCATGCTGATGATTCTGAATGTGAAATACAGCAGCTTTAAGGGAATAGATTTTCGCGGCCGAGTCCCCTTTGTTGTAATGATAGCTGTCGTCTTTGTTTTTGGCTTGGTTTCGGTTGATCCGGCGCGTGTCTTGTTGGCAGCGGCGATGATCTACGCCCTGTCGGGCCCCGTACAGGCAATATATCGCCGATTTAAGTGAGTCTCGTTTTGTAACAATAAATAGCGTGGCGCATCTAAATAGAGGTGAGTGAATTTTTTAGGGAGCCACGCCATGCTTATTCGTACGCCATCAGATATTCCCAGTAGTGAAATTACCCCAGAGAGCGTTTATCTCAAGCGTCGTGAGTTTATGCAGGGCGTTGGGGTAGCCACCTTAGGCATGGGTTTGCCTGCGATGGGGTTCGCTGCTGGCGAAGATCCACGCCAAAGTCTCGATTTCAGTCCTGTTGTTAAACAAGATGGCAACCCTTTTTATACCGATGAAAAAACAGCGAGCTTTGCTGAGGCTAGTAGTTACAATAATTTCTACGAATTTGGCACCGATAAAACCGATCCCGCGAGAAATGCGCACACCCTGACCACTGATCCTTGGTCTGTAAAAGTAGAGGGTCATGTTGCTAAGCCAGGTAACTACCCGCTCGAAGATATTATGAAGTTAATGACCCTTGAAGAGAGGATCTACCGCTTGCGATGCGTTGAGGCGTGGTCGATGGTGATTCCTTGGGTGGGATTTTCGCTCGCAGACTTCATAAAGATGTTTGAGCCCACTTCTGATGCAAAGTATGTGGAATTTACCACGCTGTATCGCCGAGAAGAGATGAAAGGGCAGCGCTCCTCATTCAGTACCATAGATTGGCCCTACACTGAGGGGCTGCGTATGGATGAGGCTATGAACCCCCTCGCCTTTATGAGTGTGGGTATGTACGGCAAAACCTTGCCAAATCAGAATGGTGCGCCAATTCGATTGGTTGTGCCTTGGAAGTAT
Organism: uncultured Zhongshania sp.; assembly: GCF_963975605.1. Lineage (NCBI taxonomy): Bacteria > Pseudomonadati > Pseudomonadota > Gammaproteobacteria > Cellvibrionales > Spongiibacteraceae > Zhongshania > uncultured Zhongshania sp. The sequence goes on from NZ_CAXBHN010000009.1 coordinate 143,541, forward strand.
GGCTTTAAAAGTATTAAATCAATTGTCAAAATGCGTTTCACGTCTATCCGTCCTAAGACGAGTTGGCAAAGTATCGCCCCGAGAGAGTACGGGTTTTATGCCAATGTTAATCCGGAGGTGAGTCACCCGCGCTGGAGCCAAGCCTATGAAAGACGTCTGCCCGGCAGTCTGTTGAGACCTAATCGAATAAAAACTGAAATGTTCAATGGCTATGGTGATCAAGTAGCCGGCTTATATAAAGGTATGAATTTGCGTCGCAACTACTAATGACAGTATTAACCCCAAGGCAGCTGCGTTTTGCAAAGGCTGTCGTCTTTATTCTGTGCCTTTTGCCTTTGGTGTATACCGTATATGCGGCGGTAACAGAAAATCTCGGTACTGATCCGGTTAAATCGCTTATCCATATCTCTGGCGAGTGGGCTATCCGCTTATTTGTGCTCACTTTGGCGATAAGTCCTATGCGAGCGTGGCTGGGTTGGGGGTGGGTGCTTCGCTTCAGGCGAATGCTGGGTTTGTATACTTGGCTTTATACCAGTTTGCATTTATTGGTTGTTGCCACGTACATATTTGGCTGGGACTGGCAGTTAGCGAAAATCGAACTCGCTGACAGGCCTTATATATTTGTCGGCTTTGCCGCCTGGCTATTAATGCTTCCCTTGGGTATTACTTCAAATAACCGTGCGGTCCGAGCGCTCCGCCAAAATTGGGGTCGCCTGCATATGCTGGTTTATCCCGCAATCATCCTTGCGTGGCTACATATCGCCTGGCAAGTTCGTTCCAGCTACTTCGACGCCGCTCTATATGCAGTGGTCATAATTTGCCTACTTTTTCAACGATTTCAAAAACTCCAAAAAAGTTTGTAGAAAGAAGTTGACTCCCATCATGGTATCTCTATAATGCGCCTCCTCAACTGCTGAGGCGGACGTCACCGAGGTG
>NZ_CAXBHN010000010.1:0-122686 GCF_963975605.1 uncultured Zhongshania sp.
CGGTTCAGTATGAGAAATTAGCAAATTAATGTGTCCGGTTTTGTTGACCAGAACAATAGGCTCCAAGACGAGCTTGAGTCCATACGTGAACAGTTAAACAACGAACTTGGTAAGTCATGGCAAGAATGGGAAATTCCCAGGCTAGAAGATAACCACTGGTCAGAAAAAGCAAAGAAGCTACATGGTAGTTGGTGGAAAAAGCGAATTGCTAGGCAGAGGGAAATAGATGCGTCCATCGCAGCAAAAGCCGACTTTGAATACCTCTATGACAAGCCGTATGAAGACAATAAAAAGGTTCGTGTCGCTGGGCCGTTCACTGTAGAGAGCCTTTCTCCGCATAGAGCTTTAACGGTAGGCATTGATGACGAGCTGATTGACCCTACAGATCAGAAAGAAGAATTTGATGACGAGCAAGACTTCGTTCAGATCATTCTTGAAAATCTCAAAACCGCTGGCGTTCAGCAGGCCAACAAGCAAGACAAAATTGACTTTATATCCTTGTCTCCTTGGCCAGGCGATTTGGTCTGCGCCGAAGGCAAATATATTGACGAAACTGAAACAGAAAAACGCGCCGCGATATTTATCGGGCCGGAATTCGGCACTGTTTCTCGTCCCGACCTAGTTCAGTCAGCAAGAGAAGCCGCCGATGCTGGTTTTGATGTGCTGATCGCTTGCGCCTTTAACTACGATGCGCACTCAACGGAGTTTGAAAAACTTGGCCGCGTTCCGGTGCTGAAGGCTCGCATGAATGCCGACCTGCACATGGCTGATGACCTGAAAAACACAGGTAAAGGCAATCTGTTTGTTATCTTCGGTGAGCCGGACATAGATGTACTGGAAGCCGAAGACGACAAAATTCAAGTCAAAATCAACGGCGTTGATGTATTTCACCCCAATACTGGCGAAGTGCGTAGCGATGGCGCAGAAGGCATTGCTTGCTGGTTTATCGACACAGACTACAACGAAGAGAGCTTCTTCGTTCGCCAGGCCTACTTCCTCGGTGCGAATGACCCATACAAGTCGCTCAAAACGACCCTGAAGGCTGAAATCAATCAAGAAGCTTGGGATACGCTAAATAGTGATATATCGCGGCCATTTGATAAACCCAAGAACGGACGCATAGCCGTCAAAGTCATTAACCATCTTGGTGATGAAGTCATGAAGGTTTATAGGGTATAAAGAGAGGCTGGCCATGGAATTTCGCATATCAGATTCATTTACCAGTAGCCTCGCCAAACTGACTGGCGATGAGCAAAAGGCCGTTAAAACAACGGCCTTTGATCTACAAATGAATCCTGAAAATCCAGGTAATAGCTTCCATAAGCTGGATCGCGCTCAGGATAAGAATTTCTGGTCAGTGCGGGTTAATCGAGACATACGTATCATTGTGCATCGCTCTAAAGCGAGCTTATTGCTCTGCTATGTCGATCATCACGATGATGCCTATAAATGGGCCGAAAAGCGCAAACTGGAAACGCACCCCAAAACAGGGGCCGCCCAGCTTGTTGAAATCAGAGAGCGCGTCGAAGAGATACGCGTACCTTACTATGTCAATGTGGAATCTACCCCACCGCCCAAGCCTCTGCTTTTTGATGCTTTTGATGATGACAAGTTACTGGAATATGGTGTGCCGCCAGAGTGGTTGGCCGATGTAAAGGCATCCGATGAAGATTCAATATTAGAATTGTCTGATCACCTTCCCGCAGAAGCAGCAGAAGCCCTCATTGAAATCGCCGTTGGTGGATCGCCGAGAGCACCAATAGTTATTTCACCAGAGAGCAATCCATTCGAGCACCCTGATGCGCAGCGCAGATTCCGTTCCATGGTCGACACGGAAGAGCTGGAGCGTGCACTTGATGCACCATGGGAGAAGTGGACTGTATTCCTTCACCCAGATCAGCAAGAACTGGTCGAGAAAGATTTTAATGGGCCTGCTCGTGTTTCCGGCTCCGCTGGAACTGGCAAAACTATTGTGGCATTGCACCGCGCGGTGCATTTGGCGAGAGAGAATGCTGACGCGCGCGTTTTGCTTACGACTTTCTCCGACACGCTGGCCAATGCGCTAAAAGAAAAGCTTAAACACCTGATTGGAAATACACCAAGACTGGCAGAACGCCTGGAAATCCATTCTATGGATTCTATCGCTGTCCGTCTCCACAAATTCAACGTCAGTAATAAAAAATTACTCAACCGAGAGCAGCTATTTGAACTCGTCTCGAAGCATTCCCACGGTATTGAGGGCCTTCGCTATTCGGCGGCATTCATTTTCGAGGAATGGCTTCAGGTGGTCGATGCATGGCAGATCATTGCGTGGGATGAATACAAAGGCGTTCAAAGGTTAGGCCGAAAAACCAGACTGGCCGAAACCCAGCGACAAGTTTTATGGACGATATTTGAAAAGGTTAATGCTGAATTGGTTGAGACTAATTCAGCATCTATGGCTGGCATATACCTGGATTTAACCCATTCCCTGGAAGAAAAGAAAAACAGTCCCTTTGATTTTGTAGTTGTCGATGAGGCCCAAGACATTAGTATTCCGCAGCTTAGATTCCTTGCTGCGCTCGGTGGTGCAAAGCCAAATGCATTGTTCTTTGCAGGAGATTTAGGCCAGCGCATATTCCAGCAGGCATTCTCCTGGAAATCCCTATGCGTTGATATTCGCGGCAGGTCTAAAACGCTTCGCGTGAATTACCGCACTTCGCACCAGATAAGGATGCAGTCAGACCGTTTGCTTGGCCCTAGTGTTGCAGATGTTGATGGCTACGATGATGATCGAACCAGTACCGTCTCAGTATTCAACGGCCCAGAGCCGACCATTCGAAATTTTGATTCCCACGAAGATGAAATCGAGTTTGTTGCAGATTGGCTGGTGAAGCTTTCTGGTGACGGATATGAGGCTCATGAAATTGGCTTGATTGTTCGTTCAGATAAGGAAATACCAAGAGCTGTATCGGCAATTGAAAAAGCAGGGATCACCCACAAGCAGCTAGACAGTTACATACAGCTTGCTCACGGATACGCATCAATTTGCACAATGCACCTGGCTAAAGGCCTGGAATTTAGAGCCGTAGTGGTGATGGCTTGTGATGATGAAATTATTCCGTCTCAGGAGCGTATCGAAGCAGTCGCAGATAACGCCGATCTTGAAGAGGTATACGATACAGAAAGACACTTGCTTTATGTGGCCTGCACTAGGGCAAGGGATAGGCTTCTTGTTACCAGCGGGGAGTTGCCATCAGAGTTTTTAGATGACATGAATAGCTAAGGTAATCGGAGTATTAGCACCCTATCCACCTAAAATTAGCCGATCATAAATTCGCCGCACTCGCTTTCTGTACTTATCGGGTGTTCCACCATGCTTCGCCGCAAGTTCTTCCCACGAAACGCCGCGATACCGAGCGTCAACGTATCCCATGTCCTCTTCACTTATGCCAGAATCACGCATCCGCTGGATAAGTGAATCAAGTTCGATCTTATCAATGTCAAATTTCGAGGAGCTAAATTGATCCCATATTTCACCACCACGATGGCTCTCGGTGTAAATTTGCATCTCATATTGACCCTCTAGTTGCACAAAAAGGTAACCCGCTATAATCAGCTTAAACCATTGAAAGAACTGCGTCTTTTGTGCGTTAAAGTGGGTCAGGTCATCCTACAAATTTTTACGATAATTGGTTCAAAATTAAATGCAAATCAACACTTTTCGCCAAATCGATAATTGAACATATTCCAGAGACGCTGCTGAAATACCTCTGGATCAACGCTCTCCGTCATTTCATCCTTACAGATGACCAGATGGTCCGGCAGTGCCGTTGCTCGCAGGTGTTCCGGTATTCCCCGTTCCAGCGTAGAGCGACTGATATTCGTCAACACCACGCCCCAGCCGTAAGGAAAACACAGACGCCCCTGATATTTTTCAGTCTGTTGCAATAGTTGCGGGTCTCGCTCGAGTATTTTAAGCACCTGATAACTACATTGCCGAGCCTGCTCCAAAGGGTTTGCGACCCACTTACGGCCATTGGCCGTGAGTATTTCCACCTCTGTCTTGGTCAATTTTTTCAGCGTTTCCGGCTTCCAATCCTTGACCTCAAGAAAGAGCAGCCCGCGCGCGGGATGGAGGATGACAAAGTCTGGGTAACGACGCTTGTCTCCAAGAGGAATGTCGTACCAACACAGGTAATCATCTTCCAGCAGGCTCTCCAGACGTCTAGCCACGCGCTTCTCGCCGCTGGTCATTCTAGACAGACACGAGGAGATGGGAGGAATGAGAGCTGCCATACAATATCCTTATCTACAGCTGATAATGTAAAACGTAAAACTTTTTCAAGGAAAGGAGAGGATAGCAGCAGAGGAGCGCAGACAGCCAACGTAATTTCAGACATACCAAAGCTACGAGGCGGCCAGCATTAAGGTATTCGGGATCAGGGTAAAAATTTGCGTGGATTCCGTAAAAAATAGGGTCAGAGTAAAATCCCTCCTGTTGACCTTGCGATTGACAGCTACGTAATATCAGTTGCCCATACTGATCTACCTAGTAACGCCGACTCACCCATTAAACGTTCTACTCGAATTGACGGGAGCATGACAAATGCAATGGACTTCGATCCCTGAAGGCTACAAACATTGGGCGGGAGATCCTGCCGAAGACAATATCGGTCCTTTTTTCTTTAAGTCGATGGCGCCAAAGTCAGAAACCGCCCTGTGCTTGCAGGAAAAGCACTGCAATATGTTCGGCATTGTTCATGGTGGAGTATTGATGGCGTTCGTCGATTACACTCTGTGCCTGGCGGGCTTGGAATCGACAGAAGAAGGCTGCGTAACCGTGACCTGTGACAATCAGTTTATTGGCCCCGCAAACGCTGGCGAGTTACTCACCGGCCATGGTGAACTCATTCACCGCACTCGCAAACTGGCTTTTGTCCGGGCCACACTAACGGTAGAGGATAGAACGGTGCTCTGCGCAACCGCTACACTAAAAATGTTAGCGAAATAGGCTCAACGGCGGCAACGCTTACCGGCAGCGTTCAGTCTTGGGGGCAGCAAACGAGAATAAAAAAGCGGCCCAAGGCGAGCTCCCCAATGAGCAATTCAGGGCAGTGCTATGTTTGGCATGCTTAAATTAATTCTACCCGCTGTGCAATATCACCGGATTGAACCAGCTGTAAAAATTCCTCACCCAACTCCAGGCTGCGCGTTGCTGAGTCCTGCCAAAGCCGTTTACGCTTGCCATCATCATGTTGCATCCGCAAAAAATCTCTACGATCCGGGATGCGCCCCAACTCAGTGGACGCTAGGAAATCATCTGAAGGTGCTAGCAACACGGCCTTATCTAACTGTGAAGCGGGCGTTTTTCGCCACGAGAAGTATTTATCAAACCACCCCGATGTCACTTCGGTGTAAAAATGCGGATATAGCACGATGCCCCCGCCCTGCCACAAACTTCCCGGTAGCGGGTGGTAGTCCAACAAGCCCCCATCCCTATGAGTGCCCAAAGGGCCACCGGCTATATCGCTAACACCGGACATAATCACCGGGATAGACCCCGAGGCCTGAACCGCGCCGTGCAGATTTTGCGGTGACAGCGGGGCGTAGTGCGTCACATACCGGTCCGATGCCCGCACTGCACCATTGGCCCTGACATCGGAAAAAATGACGCGCTCCATCGCTCTAACATTAGCATTGCGGCCCAAACCGCTGAGCAAAAAGGCCTTCACCATCGCGATTTTCTGGCTAAAAACAGCATCCCTACCCAGTAAACCACGCGCCAATACCGTGCCGCAGTGATATCGAAATTGAGGGTGGGAGAGTATCTCTTCACTACCGCCTCCGCCCAGCACAAGGTCGAGTATCTTTTTTGTTTCCTTGTCGATGTAATCGGCCGTAATACCGTGTGGATAAGATTGCTCTATATAAGCGGTGGCCAAGTTATCTAAAGCTGCCGCTGCATCACGGCGACAAGCCGCCGCGAGTTTAAAGGCGCCGATAGAGGTGCCAAAAACATCAATGGGGTGATCAATATCGGTCAGCCATTCAGAAAATATCGCCCGATCTAATCCGTATATCGCCAACCACTTCGCTGCGCCCGATGCACCGAAAATGGCGCTGACATCAGACTGTTGAAGGCCGTGCTGCCGGATATGATCAAATGCGGTTTGCCCTGCAAGAATTCTTAATTTATTCATCAAACGACCAAAAATCTTCAATGGGATTTTATACAGAGAATTAGGCTTTAAGCCTCATTGCAGGCAGCGATATTTAGCTATAACACTCATAACAACTCCAAATCGACAAAACTTCGAGGGTCAGGTCTTTGATTTATGCTTCAAGTCCAAAACCAAAGATCAGATCGCCCCATGAACAGTCATGAACGCACGTCGGCGTTAGTCTTTCAAACCCCAGCGAAACGAAGTTAATTCCAACTTGTTCCAGCCTATAACTTAACGCAAACTACATCTACTAAACTAGCCGCTAAGGAACAGGCGATGGCTAAATCCACTATCATGGAAGATCTTTTTACTCTAGGCGCAAAACTTCCTTGGAAGTTAAGCCTCGTCCTCGCCTTTGGCTCCGCAATTGTTTTACACCAACTCTCCCTGATTGATCCGCCTGCCTCTACTGGACTGCATGATTTATCCAAGGTCGTGTTTGTACAGGCAGCGCGAGTTTTCGGAATGTTCGGCCAATACCTGGTGCCAGCAGCGCTGCTATTTGGCGCCCTTGCGGGTTTCATACAACGCCGTCGCGGTAAGGATTTGCTCGCGCAAACCAGAACCCAGCCCAAGGGCCTCGGTACGCTGTCATGGCAGCAGTTTGAACAGCTAGTTGGCGCCATCTTCAGGGAACAAGGTTATCAGGTTGAAGAGCGCGGCAGGCAAGGTGCCGACGGCGGTGTAGATTTGGTACTAAGGAAAGGTGGCGAGAAATATCTGGTGCAATGTAAGCACTGGCGATCCCTCAAAGTTGGTGTACCGGTTGTAAGAGAGCTTTACGGCGCCATGGCGGCGGAGGGAGCCGTGGGAGGTTTTGTCGCAACCACCGGACAGTTTACCGCCGATGCCAAACGCTTTATTGAAGGCCGCAATGTAAAGCTGATCGATGGTCAGCAACTCAGTAAACAGATGAAAAAGAACAGTGTTAATACTGCGAACGTTCAAGCCAAGATAACGCCGTTGCGCCCCACGACGCCCGATTGCCCTATATGCGCTAAACCCATGATTAGTCGCGTAGCGAAAAAGGGCGCACAATCGGGGAACCGGTTCTGGGGGTGTACAAATTTTCCGACTTGCCGAGGCACGCGACCGCTTTAGCGCAAGTAAGCGCGAGCTTTTAATGCACGCACTATTATTAAAATTATAATATTTCGAGTAACAGTAAAACGCCCAACTTATAAATCACGCATTCTCACTAGCGCCCTTACTCGGCTTCCGCGAGGCAGGAATAATAAACCCTACCTCCAGCCCAAAAGGTCTGGCAATTTTTTTCAGGGTTTCCAGTGTTGGGTTGCCCTTATCACGCTCTACTTCCATTAGCGCACGCGGTGCAATGCGCAGCACATTTTTGGCATATTCTTCCTGGGTCATGCCGACAATTTTGCGCATTTTTCGCGCAGCTTGACCCAGGGTGAGTTCGCCATCTGCGAGCTGCCGCTGCAGTTCCAATTTTTTTTCGGTGGGATTATTAGGGCGTTTCATGAGATCACCTCTAGGTCTATGAGTGCAGATGCCTCTCGCTCAATCGCGTGTTTGCGCTGCGCTATTACCGCCGGTTCAATTGCCTCCTGCGCCATAATGTCAGGCAGCATCGCCAGGCGATGACCAAACGCCTTAAGCTCTGCAATGAGCACCTTTTTATTGATCATTGCGGGCATGGCAGCAATCACTTTGTTCCAAACTGGGATGCCTCCTTTTTCCTGATCGCCCTCCCACCGGCTCACTCTCGCTATGCCCTCGGGGTCTAAATACATTGGTGCAAAATCGAATAATGGGGTCAGTTCGACACGACCATCCTGATGGCGAAACACAGCGGTATTTCGTCCATGGTTGTCTTTGTTGCCAAGAGCAATATTCAAAGAATCGCGCCTCAGGTACTCCGTTACCTCACGCTGCGGGTCAGTGACGTGGGCGATCAGAGCATTGAGAAAAACATTGTGAGCGGGTGTGCCGCCTGCTTCCCCACCGTAGCGACAAATTTCCGCCAAGGACAATAAACTCTCCATACCAATACGCTGAAGACCGTGTGTTGTGCGAGGACGGTCAAAGCGCGGTATCAGCAAGGTGTTTCTTGTCCATTGCAGCTCGCCATGTACCCGAATACCAACTGCTTTGGCCAACTTCATATAGGTGGCCTCCAAACGCAACACCTGCCGGTCACTGTCGGTTTTTCCACGCGGAAACTTAATTAGCCACGACGAGGCTATGGCCGCATCAGGCAGTGCGCCCTCTGCATGCCAGCGACCGGCTTCATCAAGCACCATAAGGAATTTTGGGGCAACGCCCGCCACATCTGAGGCACCAGAGGTGTGGGCACCGTTTTGGTAAGCGTATTCAATAAAATGTTCTTGGCGCTCACAAATCTCATCGAGGGTGAAGCCTGGGTGGTCAGTCATTGTAACTGCAACACCGTCTGGCCCCGGCGCCTGCATATTGGGGTCACGAGCCAATACCGCTTCGCGAATACGCAGATTACCCGGCGGCGAGCCGGCGCCATGCAGAAGTAACTCCAGGTCAGCATGGTGGCCATCGCTTATACCCAGGCGCTTTACCCAGTGATCTCGCCCCGCTCCGCTGGGGAGAATATCCAAGAGAAATGCTGGCCAACTGGCAATGTCTCGAATCAATAGCTCAACAGGATAATTGCAGCCCAGCCCTGCTGGCTTTTCAGTATTCTCCTGAATACGGGCAATCGCATAGTCATCGTCATACTGCAGGCGAGACGAATCGAGGTGACTGGGGCCAGCAACAGAGATGGTGGCGGCTTTCAGCCATTGACCGTCACGATAAATTTCAATTGTCGCGGTATCCACAAAACACCCCCGATCAATAAATAAGACATTAAAATAGCTAAAAAATTGATATCAGTCAAATTAATTAGCCATCATGATGACTAAAAATATAGTGGCGCTACTCTAGCACCATAACTAATCCGGACCAGGAGCCGAACACCAGAATTTAGTAAATTAAGCCATTTCAATATCTAAAAATAGTGACAAAATCAAAATACTAGCCATTATAGTGACTAGTATCGTGAGTTTTTAACGACTAAGACGAATTGCGAGTGACGAGAATGAGCCCACTCTTTTAAGGCTAAGTGGAATTTACTAACCGGGGTAACTTCTTTGAAACGCGGGTTATTGAGTATCAGACTGGTGGGGCGTTGACTTGGTAATGTGAGTAATCACTACCAACAAAAACGATGCTCTGCCTTGTGCGGGGTTTTTTATGGGTATACGATAGCAAGCACAAATATGAAATCCATTAGTGCGCTTAAACAATGGAAGACTAAATTCAATTAAATAAACCTCTTAATATGTTCATTTAATCATGTTGTTCATTATTAAAATACATGATAAATTTTTGAACAAATAGCGCATCAAAGTGGCACAAGTAAATGGATATCACAATTGAAAACAAGACCGAGCAGCTACTTGCCAATGCTTTGCGTGCCTTTAAGAAAGAAACTGGGCTTAAGATAGAGCTAACTAAAGCGCGCCACCACGAGAACGACAAGCAAACCGGCGACGAAATCACCCTGCCCTTCAATGCAGGGACGCTTCCCATAACCGTTAAAAAATGGGTACAGAACACCAATGTGGGCGTTATCGCCCATCAAATGGCGCAGCTCGCCCCAAACACCCTACTGATCGCCGACTATATCAATCCCAATATGGCGATCAAATTTCGCGAACAAAACATCCAGTTTATTGACACTGCCGGCAACGCCTATATTCATCAGCCGCCCATCCACACTTGGGTAACCGCCAATAAAATCACTAACGCGAATGTTGCCACAACGGAAAAGACTCATCGCGCCTTCGACACCGCCGGGCTCAAAGTTGTATTCGCCCTACTCTGTGAACCAGCACTTGCCGACAACACCTATCGACAGATAGCAGATCAAACCGGCGTCGCATTGGGAACCGTTGGCCAAGTTTTCGACGGCCTCAAAGCCGCAGGGTATTTGCTAGACCAAGGTAAAACCAGAAAACGCCGCTTAATGAATAGCACCAAACTACTTGAACGCTGGGTGGAGGCCTATCCCGAAAAACTCAAACCCAAACTTTTTTTTGGTGAGTTTATTGCCCCGCGCCACGACTGGTGGACGACCATAAAAATAGAGGACTTCGGCGCCTATTGGGGGGGAGAAATTGCCGCCGAAAAATACACCAACTACCTCAACCCAAAAGTAGCGACTGTGTATTTACCCGAAGAAGCCGGCACTTTGCTACTTGGCAAAGCTCGGTTACGAAGACGCCTCAAAAACGAATACGACCCTGAAAACGTCGTACAAATTTATCGCCCCTTTTGGCCCGAACAATACCTGCCAGATGCGCGACCAGGACTAGCGCACCCCATATTGGTCTACGCCGATTTAATACACACCGGCGATGTCCGTAACCGAGAAACCGCAGGGAAGCTGTATGAGCAATATATCATTGGATATCTCAAAGAAGATTGATTCAGCAGCAAAAGCATTATTCGCTGCGCTGGCAAGCATCACAACAGAGTTGGGTATTCCCTATATCGTTGTAGGTGCAACCGCCAGAGACTTGGTATTACATCACGGTTACGGCGCCAGTATCGAACGAGCCACAAGCGATGTCGACTTCGGCGTTCAAGTCAGTAACTGGCAGGATTTTGAACATTTAAAAAGCCGTCTGATCGAACAGGATTTCCAGCCAACCACCGCCCATCATCGACTACTCAGCCCTCAAGGCCAAGCCATCGATATCATACCGTTCGGCCCAATCGAAAACACCAACGCCGAAGTTACCTGGCCACCTAGCGGCGCGGTGACAATGAATGTACTGGGCTTTCAGGAGGCCTGCCAACACGCTGATATCATCCGTGTGCAGCAAAACCCCAGCATCGATATCCCGGTAGTCACTCCCGCCGGCATGGCCCTACTAAAACTAATTGCCTGGCTAGACCGACCCGCAAACCTTCGCGGCAAAGACGCAAAAGACTTACAATACCTGCTCAGTAACTACGAGCGTATCCCCTCGGTAAGCGACTCTCTATTTACCGAGCAAACCGTGCTCGATCACTTTGACTGGGATCTAAGCCTTGCCGCCGCCCATCAACTTGGTAGAGATACCCAAAGCATCGCCAGCGACGCCTGCCACACAGTGATTAGCGATTTATTTAACGGCAAGCAACCCAAACGTAATATTGATCAACTAACAGAAAACATGTGTAACACCGTGGATCGAGAATTCGCTCGAAACAGAGAGTTACTCCACGCCTTTAACAAAGGCTTCACACGCAACGCCAAATAGCCCTTGACCCCACCACAAAACAATTAAAGAAAGTTTAAGCGAATACAGAGCAGCTCAAGCAACCGGAAAAAGACCTCTCGATCGAAAAAATTTCAGGGCGAAGTCACCCAAATGATCGGTGAAGACATGCAACTAGAAATCGAATACGCCCGCGACTCAATGCCACGCGGTTTACTCCAAATGACCTCAGCCATGATGGAAGAATACCTCCAGTTCATCGCCAACCGCCATATCTGATCCAGTCTTAGCTACCGCGCGTAAACCTTCGGGCGGCTATGCTGCTGCCTTTCAATTTGCCGGATGAAGGAACATTTATGCGTAATATCTGTGCCACTGCGGTTGTTACCGCTGCAACCTTAATTGCTACCTCTGCACACGCAGAGGAGAAAAATTGGACTGGGTTTTACGTCGGCGTTGATGTCGGTGTTGGTTTTAATCTGGGAGACAGTGGCGAGCTTGAATTCAGACGTGCAGATGGCACCGACAACTCTGCTGCAATTAACACGGCTTTTGGTGATAATTTTGACGGTAAATTTGATGCAGGGAATATTGTCGGCCTGAAAGCCGGTATTGACTGGCGAGTTAATAATTGGGCATATGGCGTCATCTTTGATATTGCCAAAACTGATCTGGCGCAGGAGCAAAGCGCATTTTCATCGACTCCGGCGACCTACGTAGAGCGGCGCACTGTCGACACGCTTGCAACATTCCGTGGGCGTTTGGCTTGGGCTGCAAATGACACAATTCTGCCCTATGTAACAGCAGGCCTCGCCTATGGGGATGTTGAGTATTCTTGGCAGGGTAACTCCGGCGCATTTCGTGGTGACAACGGTAACGATAGCGGTTGGCAAGCGGGGTACACCGTAGGTATTGGCGTTGAGGTTCAATACTCGGAAAGAATGTCGTTTGGCCTAGAGTACAGTCTAAGTAATTTGGGGAATGAAAACTTTCAGACCCGTTTTGACGGTGGTGGTAATGACCCCCTGGGTATCAGTGGCGCGACTATGGCCTTCGGTTCGCCGGCTTCCGGCGGTACTGTTGCGCAGGGCACTGATGACGACTTTGATTTTCAAACGTTAAAGCTTAGCTGGAACTACAAACTGTCGCGCTAACATTATTGCTTTTAAATAGCAGTGGCCCTCTTTGGGGCTAATTGCCGCTTGAGTGCAGCTTTGTGTCACGCTGCGCTTGGGCCTAAGTTATCCTGATATTTCAAATGTTGCTAGCGTCGTACAAGCCTGCACAGTCAGCTATTGGACACGTATTTTGACTGCCCACCGTTTAACAGTACAGGTCTCGACCAAGACTTGGGGATTGCCCCCTGCAAAATTTAAATACTATTCAACCGGCATGCAAACTAACGTATTCTCGTATAAAAATAAGAACTGCTGTGGGTAATAAATGAAAGCGCGTGATGTCATTTCATGGTCTGTCTTTCCGGTGACGGTTGCGGCGGTGCTGCTTGGCGCAGTATGGGCTATCGACGTCGGCCACGCGCCGAGCGTGGTCGCCGGGATCGGAACATTTACGAGCCTAGTGCTGGTGGTGACATTAGAGCGCTTACTTCCCTACCGTAAAGAGTGGAACCAAAGTCAAGGCGACCTGCGCGCAGACTTGCTGTATCTGCCCAGCTACTTTGGCATCAACGCGCTGGTGCAGCCCTTGGTCGCCGCCGGGGTTGTGCTGGGCGGCGCCATGTTGTCGAATGCCTTGGGCATAGGTCTATGGCCCTCAGAGTGGCCATTGCTCGCTCAGTTTATGTTGGCCTGCCTAGTCGTGGAGTTTTTCGACTATTCGCCTCATCGATGGCTTCACGAAGTACCTTTCCTTTGGCGCTTTCACGCCATTCACCACAATCCAACAAGGTTGTACTGGCTCAATGCAACGCGAGCCCATTTTGGCGAAGTGGTGTTTCGCGGTGTCATCAATGCGGTGCCGCTGGCACTGGCCGGTGCAAGCGCGGAAGTGTTGGCACTGGTGGGATTGGCGAACTCCGTACTTGGCCTGTTCCAGCACGCGAATATCAACTTTAAACTAGGTCCATTAACCTGGATCTTCAGTGTTGGCGAAATGCATCGCTGGCATCATTCGCAGAAGATATCTGAGGCAAATCATAATTACGGTAGCAACTTCCTGTTTTGGGATGTGGTGTTTGGTACCCGATTCCGTGATGCGAAAAGATCTGGCCCGGAGCGTCTTGGAATCGATAATGACTCCATTCCAGCCAGCTGGTGGTCGCAGCTGTCGGTTCCTTTTAAAGCGCATAAAAATAATCTATGAAGAGGCCTAACTGAACTCAATATTGCCCCGCTTGCTCGAGCCTCTATTGAATGCTGTAATACTGGCATGCATCGCAAGCGCGGCGCGAGATTGCTCAACAGCTTTGACTAACGCTGCTCTTCGGCAACCTCGTGTATGACGGGGAATCCTCGGGTGGCCACATCAATTTGATATGGATCCAATTGCGATGACCACTGCGACTCAAAACTCCATTCTTTCTCGCCTCTATCATTGGGAAAAAACCGCGCCGAACGCCGTTCACTTTGTGCAGCCCATAGGCAACGGGGAAGTCGAAGAATTGACTTGGGCACAGTGCATGGACCAAGTGCGACGCATGGCCGCGTATTTAAAGTCCTTGAACCTGCCAGACAAAAGTCAGATTGCTCTGATCGGTAAAAACAGCGCGCACTGGATGCTGGCCGACTGGGCGATCTGGATGGCAGGTCATGTCACCGTACCGCTGTATCCCACACTCAATGCCGAAACTGTGCGCTACATTCTTGACCACAGCGAGGCACGGCTGGTGTTCATCGGTAAACTTGATGACTGGGAGATGATGCGCGGCGGTATTCCCAAGGATCTACCCGGTGTGGTTTTGCCGCTGGCGCCCACCGATACCGGCTATACCGACTAGGCTACGCTTTGCGCTACGCAGACGCCGCTGGCCGGCGATATTGAACGCGATCCGCAGGAAATGGCCACCATCGTCTACACCTCAGGTAGCACTGGCCAGCCCAAAGGCGTGATGCATAGCTTCAATACATTTCGTGTCGTTGGAGAGATCTATTCCAAAATTCTCGGGTTCGACCAGGACGATCGCTGCCTGTCGTATCTGCCACTGGCGCACATCTACGAGCGCATGGGCGTGGAAATTCCGTCCTGTTACGCGGGTTTCAAAGTCTTTTTTGCAGAAAGCCTGCAAACGTTTCCGGCGGACCTTCGTCGCGCAAGGCCCACTGGCTTTCTTTCCGTGCCACGACTGTGGACCAAATTTGAATCCGCGGTGGACGCCAAGATACCGAAGAAAAAACAGCGAATCCTTTTCCGCATTCCCATTATCGGCAAGAAGGTCAAGCACAAGATCCTAATCCAGCTCGGCCTTCAGGATTGCCGCTTCGCTGCCACCGGCTCGGCGCCGCTGCCACCGACAACGGTCGAATGGTACCGCAGCCTGGGCCTAGAGTTGCTAGAAGGCTATGGCATGTCCGAAGACTTCGGCATCTCACACGTCACACGGCCTGGCGAGTCCAAAATCGGCTACGTCGGGCGACCCAACGAAGGCGTCGAGGCGCGCATTGAAACCAGCGGAGAGATAGTAATCAAGAGTCCCGCAGGCATGATGGGCTATTTCAAAGATCCGGAAAAAACCGCTGAATCCTTCACCGCCGACGGCTTCTTCAAGACCGGTGACATGGGTGAGTACGACGCACAGGGCAAGCTCAGAATCACCGGTCGTATCAAGGAATTGTTCAAGACATCCAAAGGCAAGTACGTGGCGCCGGTACCCATCGAGAACCGCCTTGGCAGAAGTTCAAATGTGGAAGTGGCCTGTGTCGGCGGTGCTAATCAGCCCGCCACCCACGCCCTGATTTTGCTCTCTGAAGACCTGCGTGCAGCACTCGACAAGGGCGCCGATCGCCAGTCCGTAGAGCAGGAACTAATGCAGGCCATGGAAGAAACTAACGCCGAGCTAGACCCCCACGAACATCTCCAGTTTCTAGTTGTGGTCAAGGACGTGTGGACCATAGAAAACGAATTCCTCACGCCGACTATGAAGATCAAACGCAACGTCATTGAAAAGCACTACGCCGACCGAACAGATGGCTGGTACTCACAGCAGCAGAAGGTGATCTGGGAGTAGTGCCGCAGTTTACGCTCAATGCCTACGCAGCTAGGCATTGAGTCTTTCACACTCCAGCTTGGTTTAAACGACAACATTATTCTTTTCAAATTTTGTAAATTAAGAGCCACAGCACTACAGTTAGAACAGCGCTATGAAGGCAGAATAAATGCCATCAATAGATCGTGGTTTTAAAATAATCGGAAGCGGCTAACTTACCGTACTGATTAGTAGTGGACTGAAAAAGGCTTAATTATGCGTAAAAAACTCATCATCAGTACCTTGGCCACCTTGGCATGCCTGATCTTAGCAGGGTGTGGCAGCGATGGCTCGACGGCGAATGGTAAAGTACGTGCAGTCAGTGACATCAAGGCCTCTGGCGAACTTAGAGTGCTGATGCGCAATGCACCTACCATTTACTACTTAGATAAATACAACCATCCGGCTGGGCCGGAATACCAGATGGCCGAGGCATTTGCCGAGCACCTTGGGGTTAAGCTGGTTGTTGTGCTTGAAGAAACTATCAACGACACGTTAACCGCGCTGAAAGCCGGAAAAGCCGATATGGCGGCGTCTGGTCTCACCATCACGGACCAACGCAAATCACAGTTCCTTTTCACTAAACAAATTGAGAGCGTTACTGAGCAGTTAGTCTGTCGACGTGGTGGCAATGTAGCGAAATCATTAGCGCAGCTTAGCAAGGTCTCAATAGAGGTAGTGGCGGGTAGTAGCTACGAAGAAACACTAGAGGCCCTTAAACTTAGCAATCCTCAGTTAAGTTGGAAAAGTAATACGCAAACGGGCACTGAAGCGCTATTGCAAAAAGTGTGGGATAGCAAAATTGATTGCACCGTAGCAGATTCAAATATTGTCGACGTGAATCGCCGCTTCATGCCAGAGCTTATTGTTTTACTAGACGTGAGCAAGCCGAAGTCACAGGCCTGGATGATGCCTAACAGTGGCAAATCACTCAAATCTGAAGCGGATACGTGGCTGAATAGCAGCGCAGGTAAAGCTATCGCCAAGACAGTACACAACCGTTATTACAGTTACATAGAGCAGTTTGATTTCGTCGATATACGCACGTTAACAAAGCGAATTGAAGACCGGCTGCCTAAGTATGAGTCGATCTTTGCCAAAGCGGCTAAGACGCACAATATCGATGAATCGCTAATGGCCGCGCAGGCCTATCAGGAATCACATTGGGATGCCCAAGCCAAAAGCCCCACCGGGGTAAGAGGCATAATGATGCTGACTCAAAACACCGCAAAATCTTTGGGCGTAAAAGATCGTCTAAACCCCAAGGAAGCCATTCCGGCTGGCGCCCTGTATCTGGATCAGATGCGAGAAAAATTTGACGAGGCGATTCCCGAACCAGATCGCACCTATATGGCATTGGCTGCCTACAATATAGGTCGAGCGCATATGCACGATGCTCAGACCTTAGCGCGGAAACTCGGCAAAGACCCCAAAAAGTGGTCTGATCTTAGAGAAGTCCTGCCCATGCTGTCGGACAAGCGTTACTACAAAGATTTAAAATACGGATACGCACGGGGCTTAGAGCCGGTGCGCTACGTACAACGCATCCGCAACTACGAAGATATCATTAAAGAATACGACAACTGAGCCAGTGGTGCCGCCTAGCGCAAACACAAGCTTGTTTGTGCTAGGCGGCATTGAATGGCTAAACTAATTTCCATCCACCTAAGATATACGCAGAAGTATAAAAGCAGCGTAACTACCCCCTAGCGACACTGCCAATTCACATCCCTCCTCCATACAGGTGATCACTATCTCTGCGATAGCGGCTATCCTAGTCTCATTGCCACCATTAGATAGCAGGCGCCCAAGGATACGTTGATCTTCGTTTATTTTTGCGAGCTCAATTTTGATTCCGGCGTTTATAAGTGCTCAGCGCGTACGCTGACTTCGATCTCACATAAAATAAACATCAAAAGAGCCTGATTATGCCAGCACCCCAATCTGCGTTTAGCCCTCTCACTGTCGGCCCAATTACGTTGGCAAACCGTTTTATCAAGTCTGGTGCCAATGAAAATATGTACCGCAAAGGCTTCCCGACCAAAGCCTTGCTCAAACACCATCGCGAACTGGCGGCGGGTGGCGTGGGCTTAACCACCTTAGCCTATGCCGCAGTAGCCAAGATTGGCCGCACGTTGCCTGACCAACTTTGGCTGCGCGACGAGGTGATACCTCACCTAAAGGCGATCACTGACGCCATACATGCGGAGGGTGGCAAGGCGTCTTTGCAAATAACCCATGGCGGCTCGTTTGTTACCAGTATCTGGATTCCTCGGCCCACCATCAGCGCATCTAGCGGATTAAATGTCGCAGGCCTATTCCACGGTAATATCTGGCAACGGGCCATGAACGAAGACGATATGAGCCGAGTGATCAATGAATTTGCAGAGGGTGCAAAATTCGCCGAACGCGCCGGCTTTGACGCGGTAGAAATACACATGGGGCACGGCTACTTGCTGAACCAATTTATTTCGCCGCTAAGTAACAAACGCAGTGACGAGTACGGTGGTAATGCCGCAAATCGCGCGCGCTTTCCTGCCCGCGTGCTTAGCGCTGTTAAACAAGCGGTAGGTGACAAACTCGCGGTTATCGCCAAAATCAATGTCGCCGATGGTGTGAGGCGCGGTTCGAACGCCGAAGACGCAGCGGTTACCGCGAAGGTACTGGAAGAGGCGGGAGCGGATTTGCTGGTACTTTCCGGTGGCCGCAATGTGGAATCCACGTGGTTTATGTTTGGCAGCCCAATGAATCAAGAGGCCTTTGCTGAGGTGTTTAAGTACAAACCCTTGCAGCGCCTGTTAATGAAAGCCGCCGCGATGGGAACACCCAAAGACCTAAAATTCAAAGAGATGTATTTTCGGGATTACTCCCTCAAGGTTAGAGAGGCGGTAAAAATGCCGCTTGCCTATCTGGGCGGGATTAAAAGCCTGGCGAATATCGAACAGGCCATGGCAGATGGTTTTGATGCAGTAGTCATGGCTAGAGTACTGCTGCACGACGCCGCACTAGTGAACAAATTAAAAAGTGGCGAGATCTCCGCGTCAGGCTGCACTAACTGCAATGCCTGTATTCCACAGATCTACAATGAAGCGGGAACCTACTGTGTGTTAAACACGCCGAACGACCCGGCACTGAATAAAATTCGCGCCGCTGAGTAGCTTTAACCCTCAAATGCTGTTTTCTATTTTTGTGTGAGAGGCCGCCAGCGGCCGCAAATAACATCGCCTATTAAAAAAGTCGCCACTGCCTTTTCTCTACTTCTCATAGTCATGTTTGCCAGATGAAATCCCACTTGGCACATCGGTGCATTGACGGCCAAACCAGGCACCATACTTTTGGATAAATACATCTGTAGCCTTTGCAGAGCCTTGAACCGCGCACTGTTTCGCGATTGATTCAGAGCTACCATAGCGGGCCTTACACTCATTCCTGTACTGTTTTTCCAATTCTATAACCGGCGTAAACTCATCACCGCAATTTTCAAATTTAGCCGCTGGCCAACTTCTTTTTGATTCAGTTGCGTAGTAATTAATGATGCTATCTCGATTAGCCTGAACCGATGATCCGTTCTGGTAGAGATCAGATGTATTTGAGCTTTTTCCATCAGACAAAATATCAGCCGACACGGCCCCCATGGCTTGAATCGCCGTTTCCGAATCAACATCAAGGCTGCCAATCGCTACCGCACCGATACCGAGCGCAAGAGCTTTTGCAAATCCACCACTATTTTTACTTGCATTTTTTTCATCCTGGATCCGCGCCTCCTCTTCGTAACGTTTCACCTCAGCCTCTCGATTCCCCCTATTTGCAACATAGTTATTTATAAAAAAATTAAGATAGTCTTTTGGTATGCGCCCCTGCCCATCAAGCGCCCCCCTATTCGCACCCACCTCAATGAGTCGCTTATAGATAGGGCCTCGACTGTAAAACGCAGCAAGATGTAAAATACTAATATCTTTATAAACTACCCTTACACTCCCGCCATTCTCTCGATAAATCCCATCACTCAAGGGATAGTCACCTTTAAGATTTGGATTTAGGCCATTTTCGATGAGATAAATCACCGCCTCATCCAACCTTTTACCCCCAGATGAAATTGCACTAACAACCCAAGGCTTAAGAGAATCAGGATCCAAACCATTCTCAACTAAGTTCTTAAAAAAAGTCCAGTTATACCCCTCCTGCAAAGATGCTTGATAATTCTGTATATTCCCTGGAGTTATATCCTCAGGAATTCCACTCGCAGCCCTGATATTCTTCGAAATGAACACATTGACATCTGCACCTCGCTCTACCAACGCGGAAATATAATTTAGTTCTTCATTTTTACTAGTAGAGGGTAAGTAAGGGCTTGTTATATCAGAAACAGTCGCAGCCATCTCTTTTCCGGAGCGCGCGATAACATTCGAGAAAGCCATATACATACATCGTGAGTAGTTGGGCTTTTCGTCAGGAAATTTTGATAATAAATAATCAACAATTTCAAGATCAAAAACAATGCACGCCAGATCAACCGCAGGCACTGACATACTCCTAATAAAGCGGGGATCAAAATAACTAAATTCCGCACTTGGATCGCCACTATAGTAATAATCAATAGACGTTGACCTATTTGCCCCGAAAGACACTAACTTTTTAACTGCCCCAAGATTTCGATAAATGATTGCCGTTGTCATCGCGTTATTTTGGTATGGCTGGCTTGGCTTATTATCGTAGCCTTTGACATATGGCGAGCCTTTATAGCTATCTAGAATTTCAAGCTGATTTCCTATAATAGCGTCAGCTTCAACATTCGCCCTGTAGGTCTCGCACCCGGACAACATGATCAGTAAAAAAATAACGACAAAATAAAGCTTCTTTTGAATGAGCATATGCTTTTCCCGATACAAACCTCGAATAGTAATAGCGCTCGAAAGCTATAAATAGCTAATACTAATCTGGGTTTTATAATAGTGTATGACATGCCCTGAGCAACAAAGCCGAATATACCGCAGCACCCGTTATTCTTTCTTACAGAACACAACTTTCTCCACATTAAACACCAGCACCAGCAGGTTTAAAAGGAGATCTACCTCTCATCTACCAAGCGAAATCCTCATCACTTGTTAAAACTCCTTCCCTGAAATAGTCGCTCACCCAAGAGCAAAAGTTGTCGCTCCACTTCAGCTTCGACTTGCTGCCTAGAACGTTCACTGCCTAAAACACACGCTCAGGGATCCAGATGAGCGGGAGCAAATGCCTTTGGTTTCAGCGAAATACGGTGGTACCCCGAGTCCGAGGTATGTGGATCTTCAATCGAGTTGAGGATGACGGTTGGGGGAGTAGAGGGTGACCGCACAATTTCTCGTCATCCCCGACCCCGATCGGGTATCCAGATGAGCGAGAGCGAATGCCTTTGGTTTCAGCGAAATACGGTGGTACCCCGAGTCCGAGGTATGTGGATCTTCAATCGAGTTGAGGATGACGGTTGGGGGAGTAGAGGGTGACCGCACAATTTCTCGTCATCCCCGACCCCGATCGGGGATCCAGATGAGCCGTAAGCGAATGCCTTTGGTTTCAGCGAAATACGGTGGTACAGCGTAAGCGAATGCCTTTGGTTTCAGCGACGTATGGCGGCGCTCAGAGCCCGAGGTTTGTGGATCCTCAATCGAGTTGAGGATGACGGTTGGGGGAGTTGGGGAGACGGTGTCCGCCTCTAAATAATGCTCGGCAAGCGCTCTGGCGCGCCTTAGGCGCCTAATTAGCATCTTGACGTATTCGCCCACAACGATTTTTGATGTCCATCGTTCGCACCACTATTTTCAGCAACTAGATCTTCCCGCAAGACGCCGCTATACCAAGCATTTAGGTATCCTGCGCAGTTAGGGGTGTTTATGTGCGAACGCCGAGTAGGGCCGAACGAAAAGGAAAAAACAAACCGTAACCTATTTGACAAACTTATACCTGCAGATTTGTTATCATCGCTAACATTCAGGCGCGATCTACGCGCCCATTGCTTAATAGAGGGAGTGGCAATGCGACTGACCAAGACTGTACTGCTGTTATTACTGCTGGCGTTTGCCATCGGCTTGTTTCTTATTAGTCGCCCGCTGACACCAGTCGGCCCTGCACTTGTGGCTAATACTCCAGTTGACCGCGCTGCAGCAGAGCTGCAAAGCGCCGTTGTGGTGGGCAGCAATTGGGACGGCACCGCCGAGGTATTCGACCCCGAATCCTTTGCGATTTTAGCGCGCTACAACTTGGTACCGGATATAGAGGAGCGCTTTGCCGAGATTAACGACAGCCTCTATCGACGCATCGCAGCGCGTTTTATTCGCACCGTAATCGGCGAAGGTAACGACCAGTTGGTAGACGACCTTTTCCCCTCAAAAGATGGCCGTTATCTATTTGTGTCTCGCCCAAGTTTCGCCGATGCCATCGCACTGGACGTCACGACCGGGAAAATCGCGTGGCGCACCAAGGTGAAAGGCGTTCGCTCTGACCACGCTGCACTCTCGCCAGACGGCAAGATCTTTTTGATTTCTGCGTCTACCGGTGGCGTCGTTCATGCCATTGATACCGCCACCGGCGACATCGTCGATAACTTTTACCCCGGCGACCAGCCTCACGAAAGTAACTACTCCAAAGACGGCCAACGCATTTACCACGCCTCTATTGGCCGTGTGTTCGTACCCACAACAGCCGACTGGCTAGATGGACTCAAGGGCGAACGTCGTTTTGTCATTGCCGACGCCAACACCTACGACGTACTCAAAACCGTGGACATGCGCGAAAAGCTAGAGGAGTACGGCATGGACTGGGTAGATTCTGCGGTGCGCCCCATGGCGATCATGCCGGATGAAAGCTACGCCTATATGCAAATTTCCTTCTATCACGGATTCTTCGAATACGATCTGAAAGAACACCGCATCACTCGTCACCTTGAATTGCCGGTACCGCCACAAATTCAGGCGATGCCCCTGCGACAATACCAGCTTAATTCCGCCCACCACGGGTTGGCACTCAACCACGCAGGCACAAAGCTATGTGTTGCCGCCACTATGTCTGGCTATGCGGCCATTGTGGATCGGGAAAGTTTCGAATACACCATTGTTACACTGTCAGAAGAGCCGCTGGGCTCCAAGCCTTACTGGTCCACTGAAAGCGAAGACGGCAAGCACTGCTACGTGTCGAGCAGCGAACAGGATACCGTTGTCGTCATCGACTTTGAGACGGCTGAGCAAGTGGCCACCGTGCCGGTAGGCAACCACCCGCAAAGAATACGCACCGGTAAATTATTGCTGCCCGCGCGTTAAGACTATTGGATGGATAAGTGCGGCAGTGAGATCCGCACTTATCCTACTCAAACGCCCACTTTCGGCTTTGCCCGCAGCTGCCGCTGCTAATTATCCACTTCAATTGCGCCAATATCGCTGAGCGCATTCGCTGGCCTTGTATTACCGAGCTGGTCACCTCCTAACATAATGACGTTGCTAAACCGCTCGGTGAGACGCACGGTGATGCCATCGAAACTGCCGCCGCTGGGACCCACGAGTTCGGTCCAGACTTGATCATTCAAAGTCGCCGGGCCCAGATCACTAATCTGGTCTACATTAACGTCCGCGATGTCACCGGCAAGTGCCCTATCGAGGCGATGCCAAAACTCGATATAGGCAAAATTGTATTCCTCCTGGGGCCACGTCTGGGAAGGACCACACCAGAACGCTTGCTCAAGAGTTTCTATAAGCACCTCATCACAATTACGATACTGCTGCGCGCCCTCAGTATCGGGATCGATATCCGCCAGGTAGGTCTCAAAGTAAGTTCTGAACTCACTGGCAAACCCAACTTGCGCATAGCTCGCCTCAATACGATCTAACACAAGCGGCAATAGCAGCGGGTTCATCCCTTCATTCTCTGGGCCATCGAGGTCACCAAGCACTTCGGTGAGCACATAGTCCTCGGCCGGAACTTGGTCTAGCGCAGTGCCCACCGGCGCATAGTGCAGCACAGCAAACGGATCGGCCTCAACGCCGGCGGATGGAATAAAGGTGGAGTGCGTCTCGCCACCCAGTACGTCAGCGCCGACCACACCATCCAGGTCATTCGTTTGCGGATAGTGCTTGCGCAACAGCGATGCCCAGCCGGGCTCGCCAATGGGCACAAGTATCTGGCTGAAATCGATAACGCCAATGCGGTTATAGCCAAGACTTCGGAACTCGAAAACTGAGCCGCTAAAAATATCGTGGGGATAGGTACGCGATATGGTATAGCCACCCGCTTCGATGCCACCAATCTCGTGAACGGTGTTGCCGACCACAATGGATTGCCCAATGATCATATCTTCCACGGCGTGAGCGTTGCCGATCGTTGCGGCAATACCCCCAGCCAAATTCGGTTTGTCGATCTCGGTATTGCGCGGTTTTCCGTACACCTGATTTTCAACAACGGTACTGCCCCGAACCTGCATACAGCCATTGGACATATACAAGCCGCCGCCGCGCCAGTAGCCAATATCCAGCAGGCTAAACAAAAAAGCGGGAAGCAACGGTGGCTCAACCACATTCCTTGCAATGGTGCTGTTACTGACATGGATTCTGGTCGACAGCCCGATTCCGCCGCCGTCTGAATACACGCCGCCACCGTAGGCAAACAGCCCCGCAATGCGATTCTCCGTGACTGCCGACTGGCTGATCGACGATACGCTGAGCCCGGTATCGCGCCCGCCGACGACAAACACCCCACCCCCGGCCGCGCCACCGCCGGCCACGGTATTGCCGCTGACGATGCAATTTTCCATTACCACGGTATCGGCATAGACCCCGCCGCCATACGCCCCGCCATCGCGAGAGGTATCTTGGCTATCACCCAGCGCATGATTGTCGTAAATGGTGCAATCGCTAAGCCTGGCAACGCCCCAAACCGCGACACCCGCGCCCCGCGCCAGTGTCGAGGTCTGATCGTCGTCGGGGTGCTGACCAATATCCGCCGCAGCATCAAACACGCTGTTGCCACCGGTAATGGCAACATTATTCAAGGTGAGATCGCCATCTACCGCGAGAACCCGCGCAGGCTCGACACCACTCCAGTTGAGCGTAATGCCACTGGCGAGATCCGAGGCATCAATGAAGAGGTTCTTTGTGGCGAAAAGTGCTGATCGCCCGTAATCCCGGTCGAAATAGCCGACCAGAAAAGAGATGTTGTTCGGCGTATCAAAGCCCATGACTTCGCCGGTCAGCACCGTGTGCGCTTCGCCGACAATAGTGAGATCGATGGTGCCCCCATCGAGACTCGGATCAAAGGTGATCCGCTGCCCCGACGACGCCGACGCAATGGCGGAGCGCAGCGTTACCGTGTCGCCAGAGGGCGATGCCTCGTCCACCAAACTGTTGACCACAATCGGCGCTAACGCCGCACCACCTGCGCCACTCCCGCCGCCGCAGCTGGCAAGCGATGTCAGTAATATTAACGACGTTAGCACGCCGATAAATCGGGCCAAGCGTTGGCCGACAAGCGGACGACTTTTCATAGCACACCTCATAGACACTCGGATTGCTCGTGGCACACAGAATGTGCAACCTCATAAAGATAGTTGCTAAGCGCGGCAACTGCCATGATGAACATCCCATAAATCGTGTTCGAATAAAATCGCGTCGCATCTCAACGCTACACGGAATAAAAAGATTATTTTTATGCAAACGTAGCTTCGCGCAAGCAACTAAAATCTCGCCGCGAAAAACCCATTCCCAGATATTCACGTAATAGACAAGACATTCAGAGAGTTGTCGCCGCAGGCCGATGGGGCGCGAATAACGTCGCAGCGCGATTCTCTGCTAATGTACTGAAACCGCATACCGTAAAATTTATTCAGTATTGGCCAGCCGACTAACGGATCTATAAAAATGAGTGTATTGCTAAAACCATGACAGACACCCTCACCTCGGCGCTATTAAACAACCCGCAGTATGCCCTCGCTATTGTGTTCCTAAATGCGCTCTGCGAGGCCACTGTCTTAGTGGGGCTGTTTGTTCCCGGCGCGGTGCTTGTGGTCGTCACGACATTTATTTACTCACAGGGCATTGCGACTATTCCAGAGATTATGTCCGCCGCGTTTATGGGCGCCTTGCTTGCGGACAATGCCGGTTATCACCTGGGAAAGCTCGCCGGCCCTAAATTTCACGAATCGGGCTTTGCGCTGCGTTACGCTTCTAAATTGCACAAAGCAGAGAATCTAATACAGCGCTATGGCTGGGGAGCGATACTTATTGGTCGCTTGTTAACGGCCATCCGCAGTATTGTTCCACTGTTGACTGGCATCAGCGGTTTTTCTGCGTGGCGGTATTTAATCTTTGATATTCTTGCCTGCGCTATTTGGGCAATGGGGCTTGGCTTAATTATCACCGGCGTGGATGGCGTAATAGGCTGAGGTAAACGCTAAGCATTCCAGCGCTTTCGCTGAACCAATA
Source organism: uncultured Zhongshania sp. (assembly GCF_963975605.1). Taxonomy (NCBI): domain Bacteria; kingdom Pseudomonadati; phylum Pseudomonadota; class Gammaproteobacteria; order Cellvibrionales; family Spongiibacteraceae; genus Zhongshania; species uncultured Zhongshania sp. The sequence continues at coordinate 26,099 of NZ_CAXBHN010000010.1, forward strand.
TCCAAGACGTGAAACGCGCTTGCAATAGCCTCTCCGTTACCCGACTATCTGGGTTGGATATCTGCCCCACTCGTCGTTCAAGTTACGCCTCGGGCGACGATGTTGGCGACGCCAATAAATATTAGAATAAGGCCCTCGCAGCGAACTCAGTATTTACTATGCCGACATGTTCTCTCATGCAATTACCTAAACGCCGGCACTTCGCCTTTGGAGCGGCGCTTGGTATTGCATTGATTCCCAGCCCTGCGCTGGCGCACAGCTTCGGTGAGGTCTTCACCTTGCCGATGCCCTTCTGGCTCTATGGTTGGGGCAGCGCCGCTGCACTTATTCTGTCTTTTTTACTTATTGCCCTTAGCGCCGGAAACGCATTACCCGCAACAAGCACAGGCCGCGATCTAAGCCAACATCGCTCGGTCAGATTGATACGCAAACTACACCTGAAAACCCTGGCGCAATCTCTTAGCGTTGGCGCGCTGTTACTCTGCATTGTTAGTGGCCTATGGGGCGTTCGCAGCCCCTATGGCAATTTCAATATGACTTTTTTTTGGATTGTTTTTTTACTCGGCGCCAGCTATGGCAGTGCGCTGTTTGGCAATATTTATTCAGTCATCAATCCCTGGTATTGCATAAGCGCCGCCATCAACCGCTTCTGCAGGGCCTTTGATCGTGCCCGCGTCAAATGGCCTTCATGGCTAGGCTATTGGCCGGCGCTTTTGCTTTATGGCGTGCTCATTTGGCTTGAGCTTCTCGGCGCCAGTATGCCCTATTCACTTTCTATTACGCTGCTGGCTTATAGCCTATTAAACCTTGTGGCGGTCGCCATTTTCGGTAGCCGCAACTGGTTTCGCTACGGCGAAATATTCAGCGTCTTATTTGCTCTCCTCTCGCGACTTTCGCCACTGGACTATATTGCAACTGACCGAGGGCAAGCTACAAAACATGCTGAGCCCGGCAAGCTACAGCTGCGCTGGCCGCTGGCGCACTTAACCGACTTGCGAGTAGGCCATTGGAGTTTGCTGATCTTTATTTTATTTATGCTGTCGTCTACCGCCTTCGACGGTCTGCATGAAACCACACTATGGAAGCAATGGTTCTGGCTAGATTTGTATCAAAATCTGCTACGCGATTTCAGCAGCAGCAATCCCTTGGCGGCGTTTCCACAAATGCGCCAATGGTTTGTTTACTGGCAAGGATTCTGGTTGTTTGCGTCTGTGACGCTGTATTTGCTCGCCTATTTATTAAGCCTGCAGCTGGGCAAGTGGCTGGCGAATAGTTCGCACAGCATCACCGAACTGGCATTGGGTTTTGCGCCGTCACTGCTACCCATTGCACTGGCATACCACACAGCGCATTACTACACCCTTATTCAAACTCAAGGCATCAAAATTATTAGCCTGATATCAGACCCGCTAGGTCGCGGCGACAATATTTTCGGCACCGCCAACTGGCTGCAGCGCCAGTTTATTCCGGATGCGAATACCGTTTGGCATGTTCAATTAGGCAGTATTTTAATTGGCCACGTTCTCGGCGCACTGGTGGCACACCGCCTCGCGCAGCGTTTGTTTGAAAGTGAACGGAAAGTCATTCTGAGCCAGCTACCGATGCTGGCGCTAATGGTCGGCCTGACCACCAGCGGCTTGTGGATTCTATCGCTACCCCACTGACGCACGACAAACCTGATAAAGCACAGGCATAAAAAAGCCCAGACATGTCTGGGCTTACAAAAAGAAAAGCGTATTTAAGGCGCGAAACTACCTTCCGGTGGTGCCGGCCGCAATATGCCGCCGGGATTAATCACGCCGCCTCGTCCTTGTATAGCCGCACTAGATGCTTCGGTGAGCTCCCACGTCCGCAGATAAGCCTCGGCAGAGTTAAACAGGTGCTTGGTCTGCTGTGCAGGCTTATCACTATCAATTACCACCTCTTCAACAAAGTCGGCGAGCATACCGTAGTGCGCATTGCCGTCCACGTCTTCATGCCACGTGCGCACCACTTCGCCGTCGACATTGGCACTGGTGGGTTGCGAAAAGACAACTGGCTGCACATTGGCAAACCCAGTCAAACTAATGAACGGCTCGCCATCAAACAGGGTGAACGGATAGGTAATGGGATTTTCAGGGTTGTTGCGCGGGCCACTCTGCGCCGACAGACCATTGGTGTCGGTGCCGTAGCCAAAGCCGAATAGTAGTGGCTCCAACCCTTTGGTTGCACGCAGCGCCATTGCCGCGGTGTATATGCCAGCGGTTTCGTCCATATCCCTGCGGAAACCGCCACTTGACCCGTTGCTGGGATATAGGAAGCCGCCGTTAGCCAGCATCCGCGTCGCCTGATCTATAGTGGTGCCACCAAACGTGCCGTGAGTCGAGACAAAGGGGTAAGCCGGCGTCTGCGCTTCAGCCAGTTCTAGGGCCTGGGTTTTCATGCCCATTTCCATGTGATCCCAGTCAAACAGGAATCCCAATTCCATCATTTTACTGTAGGTATACAGGCCTGCCGGCGTCATCCAGCGCGCATTACACTGATTTATGTCCGCCGGATAGCAGGGCGTAGAACCACCGGAACGCCCTCCCTGACCGGTGGGAATACATGGAGGCTGGGGCAAGTAGCTTTGAATAGCGCCGCCGGAGCTGCTCCACAGATAACCACTAAAGCCGGGTGTTACGCCCTCAATCGGACAGTTATAGGTTGTCCACCATTCGCCGGTAGGCAGCTCCGTATTCGGCAGATTGGCTATCAATGACTCAAACTGGGCCTGGTTGGGCTGACCCGAAAACAGGTCTAGCAATCCAGCGATGTCGCCCGAGGGAACACCGCCGCTATTTTCGCGGTTACCTAGGTTAAGAATGAGGCCATCGAAAATACCGTTACCGCCAAAGGCATTGTCAAATTCGTGGATGGAAATAATCTGCCGTACACCCCAGTCTTTAATCCGCTGCATCTGGGTAAGAATCGAGTTGGGCTTGCCCTCTTCCGTGGTGCAGTTGTACTTGTTCTCCAAGAAACCGCTATTATCCGAAGGTTCCTCTTCTGGCCCCAACTGACGCAGCGGGTTGTACTTGACTTTGCAATCAAACAAATTGGAAATTTCTATGCCCAACACCACGGCGATTTTGCCGTCTTCGATAACGCTGCGCGCCTTACTCGGCGTGTGCACTATCTGGAAAAAGCCTTTGCCGGGGCCACCGTATTGCGCGTCGATGTAGTTTTCCATCGCGTACATAGTGCCTGCCTGACGACCCGCATTGTTCATTGAATTACAGTCGCGCAGAGGATCGGAGGTCACGTTACGCTGAAGCTCACAGAGCGTTTCATTGTCGACCAAGTCGTTGACGATCACTCGTAATCCGCCCGCCCAAGCGCGCTCTATCCACTTCCAGTAAATGGCTTCGTGGGTAAGATTGTCCCGCGATGGCCAATCAGTAAAGCTTGGATAGCCGTCAGTGGCATGACCATCAACGTCCTGGGTGAACAGACCGCCGATCAGATCTAAATGACCGGTCTCGCCGTGAGCGCCATCGCAGTTGCCCAAGGCGTGCTCTACACCGAATTTATGGAAGGGATGCCCCCAGTGGCCACCGCCTAAAAATTCAGTTGCGCTGATATGAACATGGGCATCGGCATGGCCCAGCACGCTACCATCTGGTTGTGTGCCTTTGAAGGGTTCGCCGCTAAAATTACTCTGCGCCTCAGGGAAGTTAGCGCAGCCGCTAGTGGTTTCAAAACTAAAACTATCGAGATTGCCATCGGCATTGGCGGCGGTTTTCGCCGCGCCGCTGCCATCGACTATCAGTTCGCTTGCGGTAACATCAGAGCCAATCGTGAAAGCATTTGAACGGACCAGCGGGTCCTGGAATTCTTGCCACAAGGTCACTTGTTCTGCGCTGGGTTCAACATTAATGGCCGGTGTTGCGGGGTAATCCGTTGCATCTCCCACCGCTAATACCGTCCACTCGGCGTTATCAGTCGCCGCTGCAATAGCCACATTCGCTAGATTGCCATTGCCAGCGGCGGCCACTAGCTCTCGGCTAGCACTGTAAATCATGTATTTACCCAATGCCGTGGGCTTCAAGTAAAACGGTTCTGCCCCAGCCACGTCGGCCGCCGAGGCGCGATAACCCTCACCATCAGAGGCGAGATACTGACCACTGGCGTTGTCTTTAATCGCCCAGCAGGCATTGCTCAAATCGTAACGGCTAAGGCGGTTGTCTTCATTGTCGTCAGCGGCGTCGACACATCCGTCGTCGGCCAAGTCAATTTTGCCATCTAGATCATTGTCGATGCCGTCGGCACACTGAGCTGGTGCTACCGGATCGGTTTCATCGTTATCTGCCGCGCTGTCGCAGCCTGGGTCGGCTAAGTCAATTTTGCCATCTGAGTCATTGTCGATGCCGTCCGCACATTGCGCTGCTGGCACTGGATCTGTTTCATCGTTATCTGCCGCGCTGTCACAGCCTGGGTCGGCTAAGTCAATTTTGCCATCTGAGTCATTGTCGATGCCGTCGGCACACAGCGCTGCTGGCACTGGATCGGTTTCGTCATTGTCAGCCACGCCATCACAGCCGGGGTCGGCTAAATCGATTTTACCATCCAAGTCATTATCGATGCCGTCGGCACACAGCGCTGCTGGCACCGGATCGGTTTCGTCATTATCGCCTACGCTATCGCAACCGGGGTCAGCCGAATCAACTTTGCCATCGAAGTCATTGTCCACCCCATCAGAGCATTGCGGCGGTGTCACCGGATCAGTTTCGTCGTTGTCACTGGGGCTAGCGCAGCCGGGATCGGCTAAATCAATCTTGCCATCTACGTCATTGTCTATGCCGTCAGAACATTGGCTTGCGGTGACCGGATCGGTTTCGTCATTGTCGCTAATGTTCGCGCAACCGGGGTCGGCCAAATCAATTTTGCCGTCTAGATCATTGTCGGTACCGTCAGCGCATTGCGCCAATGGGGCAGGATCCGTTTCGTCGGTGTCGCTGGCGCTAATGCAACCGGGGTCGGCGGGAAAGTCGATCAAATTGTCACCGTCGTTATCGCGGTTGTCAGAACACGCCGCAAGCGTCGGGTTAGAGCGTGGGGTGGTAGATACGGAATCACCGCCACAGGCCGCCAATAAGAAAGTGATACTGAGCGCAACTAAGGCTCTGGATATATACAACATCGGTGGTGCTCCCATAATTATTCTAGCACTGCGGCGACGGGTCGATACTGACCACAGCGGTTCTCAGGGCATTACTAAGCTATAGCCTAGCACTAGTTTTGCTAAATTGCGGGCGCTAAACGCGGCACAAAATCACATTATAATCACAAAGTGTCATAGCTACACTAACCAGCGCCACTGCCTAAGCAGTATCTAGTAAAAAACCACACTGATCGATAAGGTATTGTGAATAGGCCAGGTGAACTGACGGGCTTGCCGACAAACATAACAGCTCACCTTAGCCGCCATACCCAGACCATTGATTGCAGTACAAAAATTGTCGTGAAGGTACTATTCGACTTAGCCGCAATTGAGGCAACAAACCACATTCACAATTGCTAAAGGCGGTTTCCAAGGATTAGAAACAATGACGAGTATTGATTGCCGACCAATAATTTAGTAGTCGGCTGGGTCGTGGAAGATAATGCCTAGCGGGCTGTCTTGCAAAGCTCATCGCTAGACGCCCTATGACTAAATCGCTTTTGCTGGAATAGCAGACCGCCCAAATGCAACCAAGCCCGCGCCAAACGCGTACATAGTTAAGCCGTATACCATTGACGGAATTGCCATCTCCTGCGAGCCAAGAATTGTGGTCGCCACCAGAATGCCGATAGTACTGTTTTTGATTCCCAGCTCTACCGCGATGGCCACCTGATCACCTTTTGCCACACCCACAAGGCGCGCAATACCAAAGCCAGCGCCGATTCCCAGGATATTAAGAAGTAAACACGCGGGCCCCGCTTGTATCAACAGCTCTAAAAGATGATCGCGCAGGCCGTAGGAGATAATGACGATTAACACCAGCAGTACCACTGCACCAAAGCCATTTAGCGGTTTTTCAGCGCGCAGCGCTAGCCTCGGCGCTTTGGCACGAACGAGCATGCCGATGCCCGTGGGTAGTAAGACAATAATGACTAACATGGTAATCGTGTCGACAACCGGCATTGTGACATCCGCCGACTTACCAAGCTGCCAGCTCAGCGCTTGGTTCACCAACAGAGGTAAGGTCATAATTGTCGCGATGCTAGCAATGGCGGTCACCACTATAGATAAGGCCACATTACCTCTGGCTAAATACGTAATCACATTAGACGTCGCCCCGCCGGGACACGCCGCCAATATCACCAAGCCAACGGCAATCGCCGGCGGTAGCCCTAAGCCCCACGCCACCAAAAATCCCAGCGCAGGTAGTACCACCAACTGCCCAATACTTCCCACTATTGCTGCACGAGGATGCTTGGCCTCCTTTGCAAAATCTCCAAGCGTTAAACCAAGCCCCATGCCAATCATGATAATAAAAAGGGAAACCGGTAGACCGATACTAATAAACAGACTCTGTCCCATCTTTCTTTTGCCTTATTGTTATATAGAGACCTTTGCACGATAGTCATTTTATCCTCTGCCGGCGTCGCCTAAAAGCGCCTACTGTTGGCAAAATCGCACCCAAAGCACTCGCTCCGCTCGCGGGGCGGGCTCTACTCAATCGGTCATTTATAGTTATAAACTCCCTCATTTACCGTCCCCGCTGGTCACTCGCACAAAGTGCGTGATCTCCGCTGCGCTGCGGTTCGTGCGATTTTTCCTTGCCAGAGAACAAAATTCCGGCTCGTGCAAAGGTCTCATATAGAAATTATCTGGACCCTAAGTGTAAAGTGAAACGCCGAGTTTATCTGTTACAAAGGTGCCACACTTGCTTTGTTCGCAGTCGCCTGAGACTTAGCGTTCGCTCTGGCTTATCCAGCTCTGCAGATCAAACCATAAGCGCTCTGCAACATCGGAATCATTTGCCTCTACACTGGCAATCGCTATCTGCATATTGCGATAGTAAGCGCCAGACACTAATTCATCTTTGGGGGCAGTGGCGCAATGAATTTGTGTTTGCGCGCCCTGCTTTGGCGTTTTCATAAAAAAGCGTTCAATCGGCGCTAAGGCGTTTCGCACCGCCGCAATCGAGCCGGTGCCAGCCATCCCCTTGTCCGCCACATTGGTGTATACCGCGCCGGGATGCAGGCAGTAGCTAGCAATACCATCTTTCGCAAAATGCCTATCAACACTGCGTGTTAAATGCACCAGAGCCAGCTTTGACTGCCCATAGGCATTCCAGGAATTATAGGGTCGTCGCGGTTGAATAAACTCGCTATTCAGCCCTCGGCTGTGCAACTGTGACACGACATTCACGATGCGACTGTCACCGGAAGTCGCGGCCGAGGCTTGCAGTAAAGGCAATAGGCGATACGTTAAATGTGCCGAGCCCAAATAATTCACCCGCCATTGAATTTCAAAACCATCGTCGCTTAATGTTGGCGAAGTCCATCTCGACATGAGATCAAGATGAATACCCGCATTATTTATTAGCACATCTAAGGCTAAGCCCGCTGTTTTATAGGCTTGGACAAAGGCTTCAACAGAATCATAGCTCGCCAAATCCAGATCAAAGGCATGAATATGTGGATGATAGGAAGCTGCCAATTGCTGGCGTAGAGCATCGGCAATCACCGCGCTATCCTTGCGCACCGTTACTGATACCACCGCGCCCTGTGCCAAAAGCTGCAAGGCCGTAGCAAAGCCCAATGAGCCTTTGGCACAACCGGTCACAATAAAATGGCGCCCTTGCAAACTGACCGCTTTCGCCATTTTTGCGCCGCTTACAAAGCCCTGTATTTTTCCAAACATGCCCGTCATAATCCCTAGTCATACGCTTAAATTAAGTTATCAAATTCTTTTCGCGATACGCTGCTGCAGTAAATTGTGACCGACATGCCGCTTTCACAGCGTAATCTAGTCAAACACTTGCAAACAAGCAGTCCGTTCGAGCCCATGATTACACAAACCAAAGACAAGCTACTCAATAAGTATCGCAAACGCATCCGCGAGGGCGCCATTAGCAATGCCAAGAAACAACTGGCACTTAGAGGTATCACCGCCGCCGAGCTAGATCCCGATGAGCTGGAAATTCTGGTGCATGACGAGGAAGTGAAGCTGCGGGGAAGGCTTAAGAATTATAGCCTTGCCGCGCTTATTGCGGCATTAACACTGGGCCACTTTTAATGTTGATCCCCTTACTGCGCAGCGGTGTGCTGTATATGATTTGGCGGCGCCATATTAAGCAGCGCGCGCTGGGGATCATCGCGACGGTGCTCTTTGTGCTGGCGGTCAATTTAATTCACTCTGAAGCCCTGGCTTTTTTCAGCGCCACAAATAAATCGACTTTAGCCCCATTCGCTTTCTACTTTCGCTGGCTGGCGTGGCTAGCAGCAGGCCTCAGCTACCTGTGGTTTGTTGAACGCAAAATAGCCAAAACCGCCAAAGCCCAGAGAAATGCCTCCAGTAAAAAAACCCAGCCACAAAGCAAGCCAGAAGCAAAGCCAATTGAACAGCACGATGGTTTCGACAGCTTGCGCCACAACACGCCCTTGCGCTCGCGAGCAGACATTATGCTAGAACGGAAAAAGCGTGATAAGCCAGACTGAACTTAAACACCTCATTACAGATTGGGACGAGCGCGACAAAACCATTCTGGCCATACTCTGCGATCTCGGCGAAAACAACACCGCGACTGATGCTATCGTCGACAAGATACGGTGGATGTACAACTCGCGAACGAGGCACCGTATTACGCGGAATTTTAAGCGCGTAACAAGACAAGATAGTAGTGAAGAAATGCCATGCCCAAGCTACGAGACACTGCTCGCAGGCGCGGCAAAAAAGCTAGGCATTCACAAACACTGCAAGACAGTGGTCGAATACGAACGTTATATTCCTCAAGCTATTATCATTGCGGCACTTGCGAAAATGACCCCAGCGCAGCGAGACCGCTTTTTTAGCGAAGAATTTAATGCGACACCAATGTGGGACGCCGCCGGAATCAAAAGCCGCAACATCACGGGCCTGCGCACGGCGGCAAGCGTATTAGCGCTGGCCAATGCATCTGGCTACGCGGTGTATGCAGGCGCGACCACCGCGCTTGGTTTTGCCACCCACGCCATGGGCATCACCCTGCCCTATGCCGCGTATACCGGATTATCCGCAACCATCGCCCAACTCATTGGCCCACCGGGCTGGCTCGCGCTAGCGACGTATAGCTTTTTTAAAGTTACCGGCACGGACTGGAATAAATTAATGCCGGTGCTGCTGACCATTATCGCCACAAAACATCGCTACGAAATTTTGGCTCGCGGTGACACTCAATAATTCCAGCAAGCTCAATATCGCAGACAGAACTCAGCTAAAAACCCTGTTAATTATCGCGATAGACCTTTGTTTAAGTCTCTGAATAATCCTGCTATCCGCACAATTTCGAGCCATCGCGACAAAGCCCAAACTGTATTCAATCCATAAAATGTCCGCTTTGGCCGACGAATATTAAAACCGAAATGTATTGTGCAAAGACGCGTCGTTGTTGATAAGAGCGAACCGTCAAAAAATCCAAATATGATGGAATATGGTAGGTTTTTATACAGCCTCAACGCCTACCACAGCCGAAAGCAGGACAAAAAGGGGCGTAGCACTGGCTGTCGGACCGCCGGTGACTGTCATGTGCCAGAAACATTTTCCATCCCTGCTAATATTTCAGGTGTTGGACAGGCCTTTTCCTCGAGCAAAAAAGACGGAACCATATTAGCGATGATAGGAATCATTACCGCCCCTAACATTTCCTGATTGGGCTTGCTGGCAACACATTTCGTCTCTCCCGGAGGTAAAGTAATTTCTAGTATGGACGCGGGACTTGCATCGGCCTTTGCTTGGAGAATGTGATTTCCGGAATTTATTTCGATGACTGAATATTGGTCATTTCTCAACTTAAGAAAATACTTATCACCTTCGCCGACATACAGACTCACAGCACCAGCTTGATATGATGACTCCCGATAGACAAGCAGTTGAGAGGTATCATTACCTTCCGTTACCAAAACATAATCTTTTGACAGTGTCGTACAACCTGACAATGCAACTAAACTTAGTATCAATAATTTTTTCATTCGAGCCTCCTATGCTCATTACTCATAACGCCGCACGCAAAATCGCGCTTTAGCACCGCCAGCACGCAGGGCGATGCGGTATTTGATTATTACATGTTGTCATTATTAAACGGGTACTGTTTTAAAACATCTTGCTGATGCCGTTCTTTTCTCTTAATCCATTCAAGGTTAATGGCTTGCAATAGATCTATTTCTTTTGCGAACCACAACCTTCTTGAATCTTCGCCATCTACTTTACGTTCCAATTCCCTGTCTCTGGCTGGCCCACATTACCGGATACCAACCAATAAAGAAGCTGGTCAATATTATTGGTTTTACATCTCTCAAACTCAGAGCCTATTTCAGTGGCCACAAAATGATATTCGCCTCTGACCATTTCTTCATGTGGCGCGCCGGCACGAGTTGCGGAACTAGCGGCTAAAATTAATGCGCAGGCTTGCTGTCACCGCATAACGTTTACCCCAATGCCTCTTACTCATTTTGAATATGTTTGATGCTACTCATAGACACGTAACGCTTGATCTTAGCGGCGATTGAGGCGATGCCTGTTTTTGCGGCAGCTAAAATGGGCAGCGGGTCAAGCGTCGCTTGTAACGATTTGTTAGGTACCAATTTCACCTTGCCTCGATGAACGTGCCTCCTGAAGGATTTTTAAGCCGCCTCGAACCACCACAGTCGCAATAACCGCGCCGACCAGTAGGTCGGGGTATCGGCTACCGAGCATCCAAACTAGCGCACCTGACACTATGACTCCGATATTCACAATCACGTCGTTAGTCGAAAAAATCCATGAAGCACGCATATGCACGCCACCATTTCGATGTTTGGAAATTAGCAGGAGGCAAGTTATGTTGGCGACTAAAGCACCTAGGCCAACTGACATGATTAGGATGCTTTGGGGCTCACTTCCAAGGAAATGGCGCCGCACCACATCAAATAGGACTCCGACTCCCAAAATGATTTGCAGCCAACCGCTAAGCGTCGCGGCCCTGGCTTGTCGGGTAATGCCTTTACCGACGACGTAGAGCGAAATGCCGTAAACGGCTGCGTCCGCCAGCATGTCCAATGAATCTGCGATAAGCCCAGTTGACTGGGCAATAACGCCCAAAACCGCTTCGATTAAGAACATCGCGCCGTTTATTATCAGGAGATAGGTGAGCGTGGTACGCTCCAGCTTTTCTGCTTGTTCGGTGCCACAGTCGCAGTCAGACATTCGGTGCTCCGGAGTGGTTTAGTTTTGCTGCCTAACCCGCCAGATTTTGCGCGCTCGGCGCCTTAGGCGCGTAGCTCATTGACTTATTAGGTATTTCCACTGAGCTACTTTAGCCATTGCTCTACTTTTTTCCTATCAGGTACAGATCCTGAGTGCATCAGCTGGTTATCTACAACTACCGCCGGTGTTTTCATTACGCCGTATTCGAGCATGACTTGGGGGCTCGACTCCTTGACGACGTTAACCTGAACTCCACAATCATTGGCAACCACCTGAATAAGCTCCGCGACCTTGATGCATTTTGAGCAGCCACTCCCAAGCACTTTAATTTCTTTCACAAGCTTCTCCTTAAAATATAGAGGCCATATTTACCAGCCAGCCGACCAGGGTAAATGACATTAGTAAGAGGAAAAAAATAATAGCCAATAATTTCCACGTCATTACCTGTTTCAACAAGATAAATTCTGGAAAACTCGCTGCGACTGTACTCATACAGAATGCCAATGTCGTGCCGACAGGAAGCCCCTTTACGATTAAACTTTCCATCACAGGAATGACACCCGTGGCATTTGAATACAAAGGAATACCCGCCAGGACGGCAACTGGTACAGACCACCACTGGCCACTTCCCAAATTTTCTTCAAACCATGTACCGGGAACAAAGCCATGTAAGGCCGCACCTAATCCAACCCCAACAAACACCCACTTCCATACGCGACTTAAAATATCCAACAATTCGGTCTTGGCAAATTCATGGCGCTCCGAAAATGAAAGTATAGGTCTATGACTGTACTCACCATCTGAAGTTGTCGCCGTCTCATAAGCTTTTAGTGCAAAAGGCTGCAGAAGCTTTTCTGCGTGAATTAGATCAAGAAAGACACCACCTATAATACCGATGAGCATTCCAACCAAGACATAAACAATGGTTATCTCCCAACCAACCAAACTCAATAACAGCAAAACCGCGACTTCATTAATAAGCGGCGAAGTTAAAAGAAATGACATTGTAATACCGACCGGAACACCTGCAGAAGTAAAGCCAAGAAACACCGGTATGCTTGAGCAGGAGCAGAAGGGGGTTATCGCGCCGAATGTCGAGCCCATTAGATACCCAAAGAATTTGTTATTTTTTGCCAAGTAATCACGCACCCTCTCGATATCGAGGGACGCCCTAACAAGAGCAATGACATAAATCATCACGATCAAAAGGAAAAATATCTTTGTTGTATCCTCGACGAAGAAGTGGGCAGCCCCTCCAATCTTAGAGTCTGGCACTAGACCAAACACCCCGTAAACGAGCCAATCAGCTAATTTTGTAAAAATGGATAACATGATATTCCCGATATAGCGTAACGTTTACATAAGGGGAGCGATGTAAGAAGCCTTCCAGTGAGCGACAGCAAAAGACTTCATGTGCTTGTTAGATTTGAAGCACACGCTCCAGACCATCCCAAGAGAATTTGGCTGGAGCATGGGCAAAAGGAGTTTCCGAGCCCAGTTCACTTGACCACTACACACCGCCTTATAGCTCTATACTATTGCTTTGCAGTCTTGCCCTGTTTGATCTATATCAAAGACCACTAAGCGTCGCCTGCTTAATATGATAGTCATCGGGCTGGTGGGATTTTCTAGTACTCACTATGCACCGCCTTATTCATCTGGGAAGCGCTAGGTAGTGAGAAGCTCCTTGTCTTTGCGCAATGCCAGCGCGGTTTTATGTCAGTTTTCTGTGCTGGCGCGGATGTAGTAACAACCACCAAACGATGTAATAACAATCACTAAACGTCGAGAGAGAGATCATGGTCAGTACTACCAGAAAAAATATTGATGCAAATCGTCAAAAAGTAATGCATCGCCTGCGTAGTGAGCACACGTATATCGGTACGTTGCGCGAAGCGATGTCAGTCGAAATTAACAAATTGACTCGTCGCACAGAACCAGATCTTGTGATGTTAAGAGATATGCTGCGTTACTTAATGGAGTATCCAGATGTACATCACCACCCACTAGAGGATCAGTTGTTTGCAAAGCTAGCTACACACCGTGATGGCGTGCGTTCAGAGGTTGTTGAGCTGCTGGCCGAGCATAAAGATTTGGCTCGCGAAAGTGTGCACCTGTATCACAAGTTAGATGCTTTGGTGCTAGGTGATGAAAAATTGCAAAAAAACCTGTTGCGGGCAAGTTTGACAGATTTTTTAGAGCTGTATGGTGAACACGTGCGCCGAGAGGAAACGATTGTTTTTCCTGCCGCTGAGGCGTTGTTAAGTCCTGAGGAGTGGCGCGACATTGCCCGCAAACTGCACACGATAGATGACCCCGTGTTCGGTATGAGCGTGAGTGAACAGTATGCACGGCTGCGCCGGCGAATATCCGAAGGAGTAGACGTTGCGGTAGCAAATGTTGTTATTTCAGAAATACTGGGGCTGTATGCGTTGATTGATGCTTTTGGTGCGGTCTCAGAAGGCGCCGAAGAATTAATGACATTTAATAGCCAGCAGCTTCGCGACTTCAAACGGGAAAATCGTATCTTATTCAGTGATTCTGAGTCTGTGGCGGAGGCCATAAGTAATGCTATAAAAGTGAACCGCAGACTGATTGGGAAAGGTTGGTCGCAGCGCCTCAAAATAGTGAAAAAAACTGCGCGCGCAGCTTATCTGCCGCTGGCGGAGAATGTCGGCGCGATTGCGAATTACAACGTTCGTGGGTAGTTAATACAAGGGCTAATTTATTAAGACAATGACTCCAAATTTCAATAAGCCAAGTCACTCCCCAGTGTGTTAATCAGGATAACTCTACTGTTCGAAGGCCAAAACAGTGACTGATCGCGAATGCTTTTCGGCCATCTCATGGGTAAACAGCTGGCCAAGTTATCGGTAAGGCAATCGGCTGAAATGAAAGGGCATGGCGTATATCAAACATTTTTTGTCAATTTATGATTCAAATTCGCGGTCAGTCTATGGGTGAATCAGCAAAATTCGGTTGCCACATGGGAATCAGAAATTAACAGATGTAAGAAGAGAGACTCGATCTAAAGGAAGGTTTACGCTGCACCAAGGGTCGGCACTGCTCCAGAATAAATGCCGTTCCTACCATGTCGTTTCGCATGGTACATATATTGATCCGCAGCTTCTATCAGCTGCTTACCATTGACGGCACTACCCCAGTCACTGGTGACGCCGATGCTAATAGGAATATCCAACTTAGTGCCTTTATAGCTAAACGGTCTTGAGATGGTTTTTTTCAATTTTTCAGCAACCGCGACCACTTGTTCATTTGAAACAACACCGGTAATCACGACAACAAACTCATCACCGCCGACTCGCGCAATCAAATCTTCTTCGCGCAGCATAGACCGAGCCCTTGCAACAACCTCAACAAGAATGGCATCTCCGGTAGCATGACCGTAGGTATCATTCACGTGCTTAAAGTTGTCGAGATCAATGAATACTACTCCCACGCTCTCATTGACACGCCGCCCTTTAAAAAGCGCGTACTCAAGCCTGTCTTCCAGCACATGAGGCCGCAGAGCTCCCGTTAGCGAATCTAAATTAGCCATTTTATACAACTCAGCTTGGGTCGCGGCTATCTCTTTAGCCAAACTCGTCACCACACTGGAAAGCCGACCGAAGGACGTAAATATGATAATAGGTAGCCATACAGCCACCACTAAATACGCTCCCCATGTGGTCATCGAATGCATATACGTATCGACACTAACGGAGGGGCTGAGTTGAAGTGTTCCAGACATGAAACCATAGGCGACCAGGCAGGTAACAGTCATTGCAGCGCACGCCAGTATTACCCCCACTCGGCAGGAATACAGCATTCCGCCCAGCAAGGCACTGGTGGCTAACCACCACGTCCCGGCACCAAGCATGCCAAAATTAAATAATCCGACTACGCCGATACACCACATCAGCAATATCAGCGACCAAAATTTAAATTGGTAAGACGTTTTTTTCGCGGACGCCCAAAGGAAAACGGCATAGGCGCCAATAATAAGATGTGCGCTATACATTGGCAGCCAGCCGGTAAGCACAGAGCGCAGGGCAGAAAGCGGTCCACCGACTGCACCAACCACTGCAAAGCAGAACAAAATTTGATTTAGCGCTTTGCATCGCGCATTCTCGATGACGACATACGGGTCGATTGGTTTGATGCTATTTATCATGCCCGGTGATCGCACTTTAACAGGGTGTAGGCCTTTTGATCGTATCCGAAAAACCTGAACACGTAGCTAGGTGTTTACCCTTACTTTATGCCCCAAACAGCGCAGCAAATTCACAACAATATGACAATGTCACCGAAGGCAGGAAAAGTGCTTGGGGAAATTAGCACCGATCGTCATCCAAAAGGTTTTTGATTAAGTCGGTAATAATTTTCACGCTCGCGGACTTACTCATTGCTTGACTGACATGGAGCCTATGCCAGAAGTCAAAAGACGCAATCGCATCTATTGCCTCACGTGTAGCTGCCGATACTTCCTTTAATTCGGGCAGCCAATTATCCAAGTCTATCCTCAATTTTTGTTGATTTTCATCGTAGCATTTTGTCAGTGTTGGCGAGCGCCAAAGCAAGGCACGCGTTGCCAGCATAACCGGCGACAAGGTGGTGTAGGCATTTGCGTGCCGCTCTATCGCATGCTGCAAGCGGGTATCTAGTGTGCCGCTCCGATCTCCACCACGGAACAAATCTAAATAATGCTCCCGAATCTGCGCATCCAGTTCATTGTAAAGCTGCTCCATCTCTGAAAAATGTCTAAAGACGGTACGTATCGCAATATTAGCGCGGTCCGCCACTTGCTGCGCGGTCGGGATTAACACCCCCTCGTTAATTAAATCCAGCATCGCCTCGATAATGAGCTGCCGGCTGCGCCTGCTGCGTTGAACGCGACCATCGGCAGCTCCCTTTTTAGTCGGTGATTGCGTTTCATCCATAATTATCAAAACCGTAAAGCACTATTATCAATTTACAAGTGAGGCTGGCAGCGGCTCCAAGAAAGCAAAACAACACTGCGTTTACAAAATTACTTTTGCAGCATATTCCGCGCTGAATCTTTGAATTTCTCTGCCGCCGTATCATCCAGATCATCCAATAAGTTACCCAGGCTGAAAGGAACTTCAATGCCTTTTTCCATACCGGGCTGACTTTTCATTACCTGTAACCAGCGCGCTAAATTATCTAATCCCTCAACAGAGACTCCCGACCATTTATAGGTTCTCACCCAACACCAATTTGCAATATCTGCAATTGAATAGTCATCCGCCAACCATTCATGGTGCGCCAAATGACCATCCAACACTTCAAACAGGCGGCGGCATTCATTTTGATAGCGATCGATAGCGGGCTGTATTTTTTCTGGGAAGTAGCGATGAAAAACATTCGCCTGCCCCATCATTGGCCCCACCCCGCCCATTTGAAACATCAGCCACTGAATAACTTTTGAGCGCCCCTTGGCGTCACTAGGCATTAACTTGCCGGTCATTTCCGCCAAGTAAATCATGATAGCGCCCGACTCAAACACGGCAAAATTATCGTTGTCACGATCAACAATGGCGGGAATACGCCCATTGGGATTCAAGGCTAAAAACGCCGGTTTTTTCTGCTCGCCTGCGCCGATGTCAACGTAATGAGTTTCATACGCTAAACCCAAAGCCTCTAAGGTACAGGATGCTTTATGGCCGTTAGGCGTCGGTGCGGTATACAAATCGATCATGTTTATCTCCCGATGAGTCAATGTCAAAAGCCATACCGGCTATTATTAAATTTATTATCTAAACATTATACGAAGTGACTCCTTGCAAATCCTGCCAGTCACATCGCTTATTTATATCGTTGCCAAGGGCCAAACTCACTTGAATTGCGAGCCAAATTATATTGACATATACTATGACAAAAAAATGCTGACAAACATAGCATTGCGGTAAATAATACCCACAGCTGGCATCAGCCTTACCGGCGCCGGCTGTAAATTTAAATAAAAACAATGAGATGGACAACGTATACCGATGCTTAAACTACTGCGTATTATCGTGGCATTGCCTGCCATACTCTTTCTTATCATTGGCCTGCAGTGGGCAGTCGATCCTGCCGCCGCCGCAGAAAGCTTAGGAATGCCCCTGCTAGACGGCCTCGGACGCAGTTCACAGATGGCCGATACTGGCGCCCTGTTTATCGCAATGGGTCTGATGATACTAAGCGGATTGCTTACCGGAACAAAAACATGGTTTTACGCCCCCGCGCTGATGCTTTTCCTGGCAGCCGCACTTCGTCTTATTGCATGGCTAATCCATGGCGCGGCCTTCGCCCCTGATTTGATCGCCGTCGAAATAGTCGTTGGCAGCTTGCTACTTATTTCATCGCATAAATTGGCCGACAAACAGTGAAGCTATTACCCCAAGCGGTATGCATCACGCTGCTAGCGACGCTCTTTAACCTTGCCCACGCCGAAGTGGCAAGACCAAATATCGTACTCATACTCGCGGATGACCTCGGCTTCAGTGACATTGCGTCCTACGGCAGTGAGATTCAAACTCCGTCATTGGATGCCTTAGCGGCGAATGGGATCAGCTTCACCAATTATCATACTGCGGCGAGCTGCGCGCCCACCCGGGCCATGTTGCTCACCGGCGTAGACAGCCATAGAAATGGGGTTCCCAATATCCCCGAGAGCATTCCGCCCGCGCATCAAGTCCACGAAAATTACCGCGGCGTGCTAAGCCGCGATGTAGTAACCGTAGCCAGTCTATTGCAGAACGCCGGCTACCATACCTATATGGCTGGCAAGTGGCACTTGGGTAAAGCCCGTGACGAACTCCCGTATCGGCGCGGATTTTCTCGTACCATTACCCTCGCTGATACCGGTGCCGACAACTGGGAACAAAAGCCATACATCCCCATTTACGAAAAGGCCAATTGGTTTGCGGATGGCGAGGAAACAACGCTACCTGAGGATTTCTATTCGTCAGAGTTTCTAATCGATAAAACCATTGAGTTCATCGACTCTAATTCAGACTCCCAACCGTTCTTTGCCTATATTCCTTTTCAGGCCGTTCACATTCCAGTACAAGCGCCAAAGGAGTTTACAGACAAATACCTCGATACCTATCAGCAGGGCTGGACCGCGCTGAGAGAACAGCGCCAAAAAAGAAGCAAGGAGCTTGGCATTATCCCGGCCAATGCCGAAATGCAAACCATGAGCAGCACCCATGACTGGGACAGCCTCAGCGCAGAAGAAAAACGCTTTCATGCCAAGCGCATGGCCGTTTACGCCGGCATGGTCGACGCGATGGATCACCATATCGGTCGCTTAGTTGCCCACCTTAAAGCAACGGGCCGCTACGACAATACCATTTTTATATTCTCATCAGATAACGGCAGCGAAGCTACCGGTGGCGACAATCCACGCAGCTTATTAAACCGTCTCGGCTTGAGAATGCAAGGCTACACCAATGACTACGACACCTTGGGCAGCAAAGGTAGCTTTAATACTATTGGTCCCAGCTTTGCCAGTGCAGCGGCTTCGCCGCTTGCCTACTACAAATTTTACGCAGGCGAAGGCGGCATGCGCGTTCCGCTCATCATTGCAGGAAAGCCCATTAGCGACAAAGCACAGCGGAGCAATGCATTTACCTTCGTAACCGATATCACGCCCACCATACTTGAATTCACCTCAACGCCCGCACCGACGGAGTTCTTTGGTGGTCGGCGCATCGTCCCCATGATTGGCCGCAGCCTGGCAGCACTAAGCCGTGGCGAGGTTGAGCAGGTATATACCGAATCTGACTATATTGGCTATGAGCTGGGCGGCAACGCGGCACTGTTTCAAGGACCATATAAGATAGTTAAAAACCGGGGGCCGGTTGGCGATAGCGAATGGCATTTGTTTAATATCGTCGACGACCCCGGCGAAACAAATGATCTACGGGAGGCAATGCCAGACAAGTTGGACGACCTACTGGAGCACTATAATCAATACGCCGCCGAAAACGGCGTCCTGGAGGTTCCCGCCAGTTTCAATGGTACGACCCAGGTTGCCATCAATGGTATCCGTGATCGTTTTGGTAAACAGCTTTTAGTGCTGCTATTAACGAGCATTATTTGCGGCGTTTTTTACATTTTATATCGAAGAAAATAGAACTGAATGTCAGTAGTGGCGTAGCGACAATGAAGCAATAGCGACCAATATAGCAATTTCATACTTAGGAGCACTTATGATTGTATTACATGGCAACTCCGTATCTCCCTTCGTTCGCAAGGTGCTTGTCGCCTTGGCGATAAAAGGAATCGATTTTGAACAAGTACAGCAAATGCCGTATTCGGGCGATGCCGAATACAAAAAAATTAGCCCTTTAGGTAAGATTCCTGCACTACAAGATGGCGATCTCAACCTTTGCGATTCGACCGTCATTTGTGAGTATCTCGAAGACAGCTATCCTGACAACCCGATCTACCCAACAGATCCAAAGCAGAAAGCGAAAGCGCGCTGGGTTGAGGAACTAGCGGGCAGTAGAGTCACCGAACTTGCCGCCGGTATTTTTTTCCAGCGCTTTATGCGCCCCATGTTTTTAAATCAAGAGACCGACGAGGCCCTGGTTCAAAAAATTATAGAAAAACAACTGCCACCGATCCTGGACTACGTTGAAACGCTGATACCGAAAGAGGGCTTTATATTCGGCGATTTCAGCATGGCCGACATTAGCATCATCAGCCCATTTATAAATGCGGGATACGCCAATTACCAGATCGACGCAGCACGCTGGCCCCTATTCGCTGCGCTCATCAAACGGGTCAAAAGTCACCCCGTAGTCGCACCCCTGCTTGCAGCAGAAGCGGCAATACTTGGCCTTTGAGCTTGTGATGTGCAGCGCTTTACAGACTGAGTTGCTGCACATGCCAGACAATGCCCAGCCTGCAAATAGCGCGGCCGCGAGCAAACCCACTAGAGCTAACAAGGAGAATTAATAATGCCCTTCACAAGCAAGGAAATAGACGCACTTATTAGCGAGCTGGGTCTACACGATTCTGGAAACCTCGGTCCCACCGCAAGCCAAATCAGATCGCTATTAGCTGAAGATCTCGGCGGGCCGCTGCAGTTTGTTAATTTTTTAGCCTTTCATGATGTCGCGCAATACAAAAACAGCGATGATTCAACTATGGTAAGCGGAGAGGAAGCCTACAACCGCTACGGCGCAGTGGCGATCCAGCATGTTACGGAAGGCGGCGGCAGCCTGTTTGCGCTAAACACGGTTGAGCAAACCCTTATCGGCGCCGATGACGAATGGCAGCAGATAATTATTGTGCAATACCCCAATGTCGATGTATTCATCAATATGCTGCGCTCGCCGAGCTACCACGCGGCACTACATCATCGCAACGCGGGCCTGAAAGCCACCAAACTAATAGTAACTCGTCCACTGCTGGTATAGCGATAAGCCGAATAGGATGCGCCGTCGACATTACAGCTTCGCTGTCGACACCCAAAACATTTCATAACAGAGTGTATTTATGAGTTTTCTGGCACCTTATGTTTTGAATTTAATATGCAGCGAAGGCTTGCAAAACTGGCAGCGCGGCCTCGGGGAATGGCGTCGAAAAAAGTCGGGCAAGCCGCATACCGTGACGGTATTTTTGCGGATAAACGATCCCTATAGCTATATCTTGCTTCAGGTACTAGAAAGACTTTCTCAGCGTTACAACATCGAATTTGATTTTAGAACCATCCTGCAACTGCAAGAAGCTATGTATCCCGCACCAGCGCTTTGGGAAAAAAATGCCTTCGCCGACAGCGCCTACCTTGCAAACATATACTCGCTGGATTTTCCCCGCAGCGGACCGGTGTCGACCATTAAACGAAACCAAAGCGCAACCGCACAACTTTTACACGCCGAACTACAAGGCGATTATTTGCAGCGCGCCCTAGCCATTTTTACGGCGTATTGGGCCGACAATATTGAACTGCTAGACACGCTAATAGATCCGCGCATCGCCCGCAATACAGAGTGCTATCGACACCACTTGCTTGCCAACGAATCGCTCCTTAAAAGCAAAGGCCACTATCTGACTGCCATGCTGCACTATGGTGAAAAGCCAGGCGGCGAGTGGTACTGGGGCCTCAGTCGTCTCGAATTTTTGGAGCAGCGCCTGGCGGCCATCGATGCGATCAAGAACCACGACATTGCCGCGATAAGCCAGGCACCACCTGTTCGGAATAACGCCCTCAGCGGCACAAATACATCAGACACACCTATTATTATTTACTGGTCAGCACGAAGCCCGTATTCCTATCTCGGTCTAGTGAGAGCAAGAGAACTGTCTGAGCACTATGGCCTGGACTTAATCGTAAAACCGGTTTTGCCAATGGTGATGCGGCGTATGCAAGTACCCCAAACCAAGGGCATGTATATTTTTAAAGACACCAAACGCGAAGCCAAAAAATATGGCATCGACTTTGGATTTTCCGCCGATCCCTTGGGCGCTGGCGTAGAACGCTGCTACGCCCTGTTCGATTACGCCGTGTCGCAGGGACGAGGGAACCGTTACCTCGAAACCTTTGCTCGCAGTGTTTGGGCAGAGGGTATCGACGCCGCCAGTGATTCGGGAATGAAAAAAATAGTGACTGCCGCCGGACTTGATTGGTCCATCGCCAAACCACTTTTACAAAATGATCATTGGCGTGAATGGGCCCAGGAAAATCTACTGGACATGTATGACAATGGTTTATGGGGCGTACCCAGCTTTCGCTACGGACAACTTTGTACCTTCGGCCAAGACCGGCTTGACCGCTTGGAACAGGCTATTAGCGAAGAGCGAACTGGACACAAAATCTAGCCCGCATTCTTCGCGCTAATTTGGCCAGTAAATATATTCGTCGCCCTCTACAAATTTTTCTGCCCGAGTTTTATCGACTGCGACCGGTGCCTCTAGTGTGTAGGGATAAATTGGCTCGCGCCCCGATGCGGCATGCTCAGCCAATAATTCTTTTAATCTTGCCACCAGTTCTGGACGCGACGCGGCCAGATTGTGTTGCTCGGTAGGGTCTTCGGCAAGATTGTATAACCAGTCTTTCCTGGGCCGCTCAGATACGTGCAGCTTCCAGTCACCGTCGCGCACCACGCGATAATAGCCACTTTGCCAAAACAGGGTCTTATGAGGTGCGGACTGTAATTCACTGCCCTGCGCCCAAGGCATAATGTCTCGACCATCTACAACCAAGTCGTCAGGCAGACTGGCACCACTGGCGGCACTAAGGGTAGGCATAATATCAATGTGATTAACCGGCGCGTTTACCTGCGAGCCCGCCGGTATTTTTGCAGGCCAGCGCATAAATAGCGGCACGCGAATGCCACCTTCAAACATGGTGATTTTCCAGCCCCGATACGGCGCGTTTATTTTAGGTAAGCCAAGGTATCCCGCGCCGCCATTATCGCTGGTGAAAACAACAATCGTATTTTCGGCGAGACCCTCTTCTTCCAAGCTGTCCATGATACGACCGACACTGCGATCCATAGCACGCACCATTGCTGCGTAAACTCGCAGACGATGAGGTTTTATATCGCCCACCGCCTCGTAATCCTCCCTCGTAGCTTGCAGTGGCGTGTGCACCCCCCAGTGCGCCAAATATAAAAAGAACGGTCTATTCTTATTGGCCTTGATGACTTTTATCGATTCATCGGTCCAATAGTCCGACAGGTATCCCGCCGGCCGAAACCGATCATCACCGCTATTATTAAAGGATGCCGCATACTGCATTTTTGCCCACTCGAATTTATCGATGGGGTCGAAATCCAACTTTGCGTTGACGACATTGGGGTCATCTTCCGGTAAATGCATACCGCTTGCCATAAACAAGCTTTCATCGAAACCCTGGGCGTTTGGTGTTGACGCCGCTCCCCGTCCTAAATGCCATTTACCAATATGGACGGTGTGGTAACCGCGCTCTTTTAAGACTTCTGCAATAGTAATTTCTGAACCTGGCAGGCCCTTATCTTCATAACTCAATCCACTGGCATCCGCTTCGCGGTTATAAAATGCCGGTGGCAAACCGTTATTAACGCTGTTCGCAATTTGTACCACCGCCGATCCCATACCATTGGGTAGCGGTGTAAATTCAAAGCCGGTTCGGGTCGGGTAGCGACCGGTCATAATCATTGCCCGAGACGCCGCACAAATTGGCGCCCCCGCATAGGATTGATTAAATACCGCGCCACCAGCAGCGAGACGATCTATGCTCGGTGTCTGCACTCGGCCGTCGGCAACACCGCCACCAAAGCTTGAGATATCATTTATGCCTAAATCGTCAGCCAAAATAACAATAATGTTCGGGGGAGCTGGCGCATCACTCGATGCCGCAACAGCCGGCCCCTGCTGCCAGTCAATCTGACGATTAGGGCCTACCGGCACCTCTCGTGCAGCTTTAAACTTAACGAGGGCAAGCATTACGTCGACGCGATTTAACCACAAACCACTGCCGGTAAAAATGACTGCGACAAGAAGGCCCAGCAATACTTTCATTTTCACGATCTATCCCTTTTTATTATATTTATTCCGCCACAAAAACTAATGTCACACATAATGACATTTAAATCAAGAAAGGAGATCAGCGCTAAACAAATCGCAGAAATATCCCATATATTGCGAGTAAAACAGCGGAATCACGAAATATATACACCCTGTAAAAAATGACCCTGGCGAGACCGAAATACGGTAGTATTGGCCCCACAACAAATTTGCGCACAAACACCCATAATGAGAATATTTTCCACCCTGGCGCTACTGCTATTTTTAACAAGTTTCGCTTCCGGCAGTTTCGCCGATGACAGCCAGTGCCTGAATTGCCACGCAGCGCAAGCAACAGCTTGGCAGCAATCTGATCATTACAAATCGATGCAAATTGCCGAGGCAGAAACTGTGCTTGGCCGTTTTGATGGCAGTGGTGCAAGCTATAATCAGGACACGTTTTCCTTCTATCGCGAAAGCGGAAAATATCTGGTCGCGATTAGTCATGCAGGCCAGCAAGCGACACGCTATGAAATTAAGTACACCTTTGGCTTTTATCCACTACAGCAGTATCTCGCACAACTTCCGCAGGGAAAATTTCAAGCTCTACCTGTTGCCTGGGATAGCCGGACCAAAGCAGAAGGTGGTCAGCGCTGGTACGCGTTGACGTCTGATTTAGAGTGGGATCACTTCGCTTACACTTGGAATACCAGCTGCGCAGAGTGCCATTCAACTCAATTTCAAAAAGCTTACGATGTGGAAAGCGCGTCGTTTAAAAGTCACTTCCAGGAAATAAATGTCAGCTGCACAGCCTGTCACGGCGATGCCAGCGGACACACGGCCTGGCTCAAAAATGGGCAACAAAAGCAGGCTCACGCAGGCTTTAGCCACTCGCTAAATGAATCGGGAACGTGGACAAGAACCCTTGGTCAGCGAATAGCTAAGCGCGAAACACCACCGCTGGGAACCCAATTATCCAGCTGCGCACAATGCCACGCTCATCGCACGATTATCGAACCCTGGTCGCTGGACAAATCCATGCTCGACCACATCCAGCTCTCACTGATTTCACCGCCGCTTTACCACCCTGACGGACAGATAAAGGAAGAGGTCTTCGTCAGCGGCTCATTTTTGCAAAGTAAAATGCACGCCGCCGGCGTCGTCTGCAGTAATTGTCACAACCCGCACACGTCGAAACTCAAGGCCGAGGGAAATGCCCTGTGTAGCCAATGCCATGCGCCGGAGGTATTCGACACCAAAAAGCACAGCCTACACGATAGTCAAAATGCGGGAAGTTTGTGCGTTAACTGCCATATGCCCGCCACAACCTATATGGGTGTCGATGCTCGACGCGACCATCGATTCGGTATTCCAAACCCACAAAATACCATTGATCACGGTACTCCCAATGCGTGCAACCAGTGTCATTCAGATGAAAGCCCTGAATGGGCGCTAGAGAAAATATCTGCGGGTTTCCAAAGTAAAAATATTGATCCGCACACCGATATGTTTGCAGCACTAGATGAGCAGCCTTGGTTAAGCAGCAACGATCTAAGCAATCTACTCAGCAAGGATAGACTCACCGATATCATTTACGCCTCGGCACTTACTCGCCTCAACACCGCAACAGAAAGTGCCGCTTTCCAACTTGTTATTAGCAATCTAAAAAATACAGCCCCGCTGCGAAGATTGGGCGCGGTAAGAGCCCTTGAAGTACTGCCACAGGATCAGCGCACAAATTATTTAAAAGACTTAATTCACGACCCAAGCAAATCCGTGCGCATGGCTGTCGCCCGACTTTTGGCGGGCTCCCTAAGCAATCCGGCACTGAGCGACGGTCAAAAATCTGATCTAGATAATTTACTAAAAGAATACCAAAACTCACTGCGAATCAACGAAGACAACCCGGGCGTACAATTAGCGCTGGGCGAGCTATACCAGGGACGCGGTCACAATGAACAAGCGAAACTTGCGTATAAGCGCGCCATTGCCATCGACGATCAATACAGCCCCGCCTATATCAATCTTGCCGACTTACACCGACGAATGGGGGACGATAAAACGGCGCTCGGCAGTCTTATCCACGCCAGTCAGATAGTACCTGAAGATAGCTCCCTACTTTATGCCCTGTCACTCGCCTACTTTCGTCATCAACAATACGATAAAGGTATAAGCAGCTTACGCCTCGCTCATGACCTGGCACCAAGTAATAGCGACATTAGCTATGTATATGCTGTTGCGCTAGAGAGTGTTGGCAAACCCCAGCAAGCGCTGACAATTTTACAGACTTACCTCCACAGTTTTCCGAGCAATGTACAGATATTGGAGTTAAGCGCCCGCTACCATTTAAAATACCGACACACCGAACAAGCGCTACGCGAAATTGAAGCCTGGTTAATCCTTAGCCCCAATTCAGACAATGCGAAAGCGCTTTACCAACAAGCACAACGCTTGGATCAACGCGAAAATAACGAGTAAGGAAGGATCATGGCTCGACCTTATATGAATAAAATCGCGCGCCGGCAAATGCTGCTAGATACCGCGTCGGGCATTGTTGACGAATACGGTTGGAACACGCTCAGCATGATATCCCTTGCCGAACACGGCGGGGTGAGTCGGCAGTTGGTGTATCAAAATTTTGACTCCATCAACACCCTCACGGAACAGACCGCGTCCTATATGTTTGAGGAGCTCTATACCGAAATTCAGGATGTCTTGCGCAAGCACAGCGATGACATTGTTGTTGCCATTACCAAGGCCCAACACGTTTTATTTAGCTTTCCCGAGGGGCGAGTACAAGCGCTGTGGGCACTGCTGGCCGACAACACCTCGCACAACACGCCGTTTAGCGCGGTTAGTCGTCGATACAGAAAACTCATTTCCGATCTGTATACACCGATTATTTCACGGACAATGAATATCGATACCCAGCACGCGGGCCAAGTCGCCTGGCTGTTAATGATGTCGTTCTGGGGAGGCCAGCAACTCATTCACGACAAGACCATTAGCAAAACCAAGTCGCTGGAATTAATACAATGGTATATCGAGCGCCTTGTGGCGGGTTGCAAAGCGAGCGAGGCGTAACGCTAACATCAGCGCGGCCTTGCTCACAATAAACAGATAATTAATAAGAGCTGTCTTAGTAGGTATACCGCGCCGTTATTCCCACCGTGCGCTGCGGCAATGTAAAGGCTTGATAAGACCCCTCTGGCGAGCCCACTCGCTCATCAACCACGGTGTGAATATTCGCCGGTGCCACCTGATTTATAATCACCTCATCGGTGATATTTTTGCCCCATACCGCAAAGTCCAAGCTTTCATTACGCCAGCCAAAACGCAGATTTGTAACATTGGATGCGGGCATATCAAATTGCGGATCGAGTGACGAGCTCGCGTTAGCGGAACTTGAGTACACATGATCTAGGCGAGAATATAAGTCGCCACCGGAAAAGGGCCTGCGCCAATTCAAGGCAATATTGGCTTTAAATTTTGTGCCCGAAGGTAGCCCCTCACCGCTCAGATCGCACTGACCAGCATCATTATCTGGACTGCGTCCGTAAAAGCATTGGCCACCGGTGTACTTGTCATAAAGCGTGTCGATATAGGCGAGATTAAAGGTAGCCATCATATTTTCGGTCAAAATCATCGTCGAATCGATTTCGATACCATCGACCGTTACCAACTCCGCGTTGTTAACAATAAAGACTAAACCCGCGTAACTCGCATTTTGAAAATCTTTATATTCGGTGTGAAAAATGGAGGCGTTGACCCGCGCGCGACGATCGAGAAACTCGGTTTTTGCACCCAGTTCAAGGTTAATGACATTCTCTTCATCAAAGGGACGCAACTCGTCAGTAGACGTGCCATTCTGCAAACTAAAGCCACCGGATTTAAATCCTGACGACAGCGAACCGTAGAACATGGTGTCACTGCTGAGAAAATAACTCGCAGACAGGGAGCCAGTAACGGCCTCAAACGCATCTTTTTGGTCGAAGTCATTACCGTCTGGCGTTACCTGACACAACAAGTTTGTATTCAACGGAGGCACGCAACCTAAAGGTGACAATTGCGTGGTCTGGGTGACGACGCCATGCTTGTCTTCATAGGAATAGCGAATCCCTACAGCACCCTTCCATTTCTCATTAAACTCATAATCAAACTTGGCGAATACGCCAATATTACTGGTGTCTTGAGTAATGTAGTAATCGCCGCGATCCCCCTCCACACCAAAGGCGGGAATAACCAGCGGCAATAAATTTAAAGGCAAAGCCCCTCGGGAAATGAGTTCATCGACAATGGCATCACCGTAGGCTTCAACATCTTCAGTGGCAATAAATTCGGGCAGCGATTTATCGCCGCGAATAAACTCATTGCTAAAGTAATACCCGCCAAACAACCAATTGAAATCATTGCCGCCATCAGAGGCGATACGAAATTCTTGAGAATAAGAACTGCCGCGCTGCCTGTCGTTAAAGTCCGCCACCTTCAAACTACTTTGCTCTACATCGCCGACAAAATTAAGCCCGTCATAGTCGTCGTAACTGCTTATCGAGGTAAGGCTATAGCCATCACCGAGATAGCTAATATTCAAAATAATGTCGTTTGAATCGCCCTTGTAAAAGCTCTCATCCGCGTATTCTATGAGTCGGTCACTCGGGTCATTTGGAATCGTAACACTTCCACCCGCATTGCGAACGATGCGCTGACTCGCCTCGCTCAAGAAAACATCACCCGTTAAGGTATTCATATCTTTCTCAGCGTAGCCCATTATCAGTCTTGCACTGAGCGCATCTGAAAAGTCTGCCCTAAGTTGTCCGCGAACGGCATAGCTGTTTAAGTCGTCGGCTCCTGGACCGGCGACGTTGTCGATAAGTTCGCCGCGGCGAGAATCAACAAAACTCAGGCGACCACTCAGCCAATTGTTAAGCGGCCCACTCACATAGGATTTAACTTGTCTGAGTTCATCGCTGCCGAGATTGACCTCAAACATTGCTTCAAGCTGCTCAGTTGGCCCCTGAGTCTGCACACTGATGACACCGGCCGTCACGTTTTTACCGTGTAAAGTACTTTGCGGCCCCTTCAAGACCTCAACAGAACTGACGTCAACTAAATCGCCAATACCAATACCCGATCGGGCGCGGAAGGCACCGTCAATAAACAGGCCAGTGGCTGGCTCAAAGTTAGGAATATTACCGGCGTTGCCAATATTGCGAATTCGAAAAGTAGTGGCCAAAGGGCTGATATTAGTCAGGACGATAAGTGAGGGGACTTGCGCGGCGATGTCACCAATATCATTAAAGCCCATATCGGTGAGCTGATCCGCAGTAATCGCGGATACCGATACCGGCACCGTCTGCATATCTTCTTGACGCTTTTGGGCGGTAACAATGACCTCCTCTAGCTGAGCCGCATAAAGCGGAGTAGAAAATACCGCAGCGGCGATAGCTGACGCACAGAAATTCTGTTTCTTCTTTTTATTAATTTTCATTTTTTACACCAGACGAGGTCTGAAAGAGCGCTAGTTCACAACCACTATAGCAATAAGCACGCACTTGTTGATTATTATTGTCATGAATCTATCAAAAAATTTACACGGCGTAAACTTTTAAATATGATGAGCGGCAAGCCTTAAAATTTACCAATGACCTAGAAAGATAATAACCAGCAGGATTCTGAGATGGCTAAAAAACTGACACTCCTCCTATCTGTCATTGCCCTGTCGGGCTGTATTCCACCCGAACTGGCTAACCGCATAATGGAAAAAGGCATCGAACAACGGATGTCGAGCAATACCATGAAGCAACTCGACGACGGTCTGCATTTTGCCCTCTGCGGTGCCGGTGGCCCGATGCCTGCGCCAAAGGCATCCGGCCCCTGCGCTATGGTAATCGCCGGCCAGCGACTGTTTGTAGTCGATGCGGGTACCGACGGTGTGCGCAATATCATGCGCATGGGCTATCAGGTCGGCGACATAGAAGCGGTGTTTCTAACTCACTTTCACTCAGACCATATCGATGGTCTGGGCGAAATGGGCACCCTGCGCTGGGCTGGCGGTGCGAATACCTCGCCGCTAACGGTGTTTGGGCCCCAAGGGGTAGAGAGCGTGGTCAATGGTTTTAATATGGCCTACAGCCACGACTTCAGCTATCGCCACGCACATCACGGCGACGTTGTTGCCCCCACCAGCGGCGCGGGACTTACCGCCCAGCCATTCACCCAACCCCAGCAAGGCGAACTAGCCGTGCTGCTCCAAGACGACGATTTGCGTATTGAAGCGCTGGCCGTTGATCACGCCCCAGTCGCCCCCTCGGTCGCATATCGCTTTAGCTACAAGGGTCGCTCTCTACTCATCAGTGGCGACACGGTGAAGTCTGCCAATATTCAAAAGTTTGCCCAGGGCGTGGATTTACTTGTTCACGAAGCCTTGGCACCTAACCTCGTCACCCTAATGAACAAAGTCGCGAAAGAAACCGGCAACATCGTTGCGGAGCACATAGCACACGATATTCTCGATTATCACGCCAGCCCCGTAGAGGCTGCGGAAACCGCCCGCGACGCCGGTGTCGGCCACCTTGTGTATTACCACATTGTTCCGCCGTTAGTGATACCAGGACAAAAAGCGCTCTTTCTCAATGGCGCGGACAAAATCTTCAAAAATTACACGATTGGCGAAGATGGGGTGGCGTTTAGCCTGCCAAGTGGCTCCAGGGAAATCATTCAAACTAGTAAGAGCTTATAAGATAATTTTACAGGACGCCGGCTGTTATGGGCGTGACCGCTAGTGAGCGCGACCTGCCGAGGCGCTGCATTTTGCAACGCTTCACTGGCAGTAACATCCAGAAAAGATGTCATGTTGACATCGCAATATGCCGCGCCTAGCACTTCAAGAGCCCATCGCTGAGCATTAACGCGGTGTACCCCAAGGAAATTGGGGCACGTATTACCTATAAATTTTAAAATGCTTAAGCTAGACCTGCGCCGCTTATTTCTATGGCGCAGGATTGGGAAGACGCTGGTGAATATCTTCAATCTCTTTTAGCACCACCTCGCTCAACTGCAACTCGGCGCTGTCGATATTCTCTTTTAACTGCGCCATGGTGGTAGCGCCAATAATATTGCTCGTTAAAAAAGCGCGACTCGTCACAAACGCCAATGCCATTTGCGCCGGCGCAAGCTCATGACGTTCTGCCAACACCACATAGGCCTCGCTAGCGGCTACTGCTTGCGGATTGCTGTAACGCTGAAAACGCTCAAACAAGGTAATACGGCCATCAACAGGTCGCGCACCGTTGCGGTATTTTCCGCTCAACATACCGAAAGCCAAGGGTGAATAGGCGAGCAAGCCGACGTCTTCGCGGATCGCCATTTCCGCCAAACCAATTTCAAACGTTCGGTTCAGTAGACTGTAAGGGTTTTGAATACTGGCAATGCGTGGCAAACCATATTGCTCCGCCAGATTTAAATAACTCATCACTCCCCAGGGGGTTTCATTACTAATACCAATGGCTTTCACTACGCCGCTACCAACCAGCTCAGATAGGGTTTCCAGGATTTCATGTAAATCCCGCTCAGCGTCATCATCACTGTGCTGATAGCCCAATTTACCAAAAAAATTGGTAGCGCGATTAGGCCAGTGAATTTGATATAGGTCGATGTAATCTGTTTGCAAGCGGGCCAAACTGCCGTCTATTGCCTCTAAAATTCCACTGCGATTAAGTGGCTTTGCATCGCGTACATGGGGGTGGCCAGGACCGGTAGCCTTACTCGCCAGAACAATTTGCTTGCGCTTGCCGCACTGCCGAAACCATTCGCCGATATATTCCTCGGTCTTACCTTGGGTTTCTGGGACGGGGGGCACAGGATACATTTCGGCGGTATCAAAAAAATTAATCCCCCGCGACACCGCGTAATCCATCTGCTCGAAGGCTTGCTCCTGGGTATTTTGTTGGCCCCAGGTCATTGTTCCTAAACAAATTTCACTGACGTTGATACCCGTTCGGCCCAGTTCACGCATGTCCATTTCAATCCCCCTATTCGATTCCGAATCTCACAGTCACACTAATTTTATTGGACTCAGTGTACGGCAATTTTGACACAGCAGAGCAAGGACCAGAACATCAAGCTGATCGAACCAAAATTAATATATGGATATACATATATACAAACATACATTAAAATCAGCCAACTCGTCTCAAACCAAACACAATGCCATGAATCCAAGCCAGCTATTTAAATGCTTATCTGACGACACGCGACTGCTGTCCACGCTGCTCATCCACAGCGAAGGTGAGCTGTGCGTATGTGAGTTAATGGCCGCACTAGACGACAGCCAACCCAAGATTTCACGGCACTTAGCTCAATTGCGCAGCTGCGGCGTTCTCACGGACCGCCGCGATAAACAGTGGGTGTATTACCGTCTTCACCCACAATTGCCGGCGTGGATTAAACAAATATTGGACACCACCGTGAACGCCCAAAAAGAACAGCTGCACGTCTGTCTCCAAAAGCTCAAAGCAATGCAATGCCGACCAGCAAACTGCGCATAAGGCAAGGTTATGCAATATAAGGACACAAGATGAACCTACTCTTTATCTGCACCCACAATCGCTGCCGCAGTATTTTGTGCGAAGCGATCACGAATAGCTTTGACGATCCACGCGTCCGCGCCTTTAGTGCAGGCAGTCAACCCGCCGGTGAAGTTCACCCACTCTCATTAAAGTACCTCGCCAAACAGGGCATTTCCACGGCGAATTTACGCAGCCAATCCTGGGATGACTTCGCGGGGCAGGCAATTGATATTGCGATTACCGTCTGTGACAGCGCCGCCGGCGAAAGCTGCCCGCTGTGGCTGGGTAATTCACCAAAGGTGCACTGGGGTTTAAGTGACCCGTCT
This sequence comes from uncultured Zhongshania sp., assembly GCF_963975605.1. Classification (NCBI taxonomy): domain Bacteria; kingdom Pseudomonadati; phylum Pseudomonadota; class Gammaproteobacteria; order Cellvibrionales; family Spongiibacteraceae; genus Zhongshania; species uncultured Zhongshania sp. The sequence continues at coordinate 58,882 of NZ_CAXBHN010000010.1, forward strand.
AAACTCTCCGGCAGCGATGCCGACATCGAAGCCGCGTTTAATACCTGCATCGCCTCCATACAAGCACGTGTACAAGCGCTGCTGGCACTGGATATAGAACATCTCGACAAGTCCGAACTTATTTCTGCTCTAAAGAAAATTCACAGCAATGTCAGCGACGGAGTTAAAACCTAATGGGCCTGTTTGAACGGTATTTAAGCGTCTGGGTAGGACTCTGCATTGTCGCAGGTTTAATCCTTGGCAACGTCATGCCTGAGCTATTTCAACTTATTGCGAGTATGGAAATAGCTCACGTAAATTTGCCCGTTGCGGCTTTTATTTGGGTGATGATTTATCCGATGATGGTGCAGGTAGATTTTTCTGCCATTAAAGACGTCGGCAAAAAACCCAAGGGGCTGGCCTTAACGCTGGTGGTTAACTGGCTGATAAAGCCTTTCACCATGGCGGCGCTGGGCTGGCTTTTCTTCCGCGTGATCTTCGCAGATTGGGTTGACCCGCAGACCGCCAGCGAATACATCGCCGGTATGATTTTGCTCGGCGTCGCACCCTGCACGGCCATGGTGTTTGTTTGGAGCCAGCTCACCAAAGGCGACGCCAATTACACCCTGGCGCAGGTCTCTATCAATGACGTCATCATGATCTTTGCCTTCGCGCCTATCGCCGCATTTTTGCTAGGCATTAGCGACGTTACCGTACCATGGGACACCTTAGTTCTATCCGTTGTGCTCTACGTGCTGATACCGCTCATCGCCGGGGTACTAACTCGCCGCGCACTCGACAAGCCCGACAACCACCAACGCCTGCAAGACTTTTTAGGCCGCGTAAAACCCATTTCGATAAGCGGCCTACTGGCAACCGTCGTTTTATTATTTGGCTTTCAAGCGGAAGTTATATTGCAAAACCCCATCGCGATCGTGCTTATCGCTATACCCCTGCTGATCCAAACCTACGGCATCTTTGCGATTACGTTTTACGGCGCCAAAGCACTGCGCCTGCCGCACAATATTGCCGGCCCAGCCTGCCTTATCGGCACATCCAACTTTTTTGAGCTGGCCGTCGCCGTCGCCATTTCACTATTTGGATTACAGTCTGGCGCCGCGCTGGCAACCGTGGTTGGAGTATTGGTTGAGGTGCCCGTTATGTTGTCGCTAGTCGCCATCGTCAATCGCAGCCGCGACGCCTTTCCCTCTTAAGTAACAAGCAAAAACGGATATTGTATGAACGATCTTCCCAACGTCGACGCCGAGTTACTCAAGCCCATCGACGCCAGTAAATTATTTAACAACCTAGAACACCCGCCAAAAATTTTATTATTGTACGGTTCCTTGCGAGAGCGCTCTTTTAGTCGCCTCGCCACCGAAGAAGCCGCCCGCCTGCTGCAGCGCTTCGGCGCAGAAACCCGAATCTTTAACCCCTCGGGACTGCCACTCCCCGACGATACCGACGACAGCCACCCCAAGGTGCAAGAATTACGAGAACTCGCCAGCTGGTGCGAAGGCATGGTGTGGTGCTCGCCAGAACGCCACGGCGCCATGACCGGCATTATGAAAGCGCAGATAGACTGGATTCCGCTCTCGATCGGCGCCGTAAGACCCACCCAAGGTAAAACCCTTGCAGTGATGCAAGTATGCGGTGGCTCACAAAGTTTTAATGCGGTAAATCAATTGCGGGTACTGGGACGCTGGATGCGTATGTTGACCATACCCAATCAATCATCGGTCGCCAAAGCATGGCTTGAGTTTGACGGGAGCGACCGCATGAAACCATCCTCGTACTACGATCGCATTGTGGACGTGATGGAAGAGCTGGTGAAATTCACCCTGCTAACACGCGGCAGCGCAGCGTATTTTGTCGACCGCTATTCAGAGCGTAAAGAAGACCTTGCCGAGTTTAAGAAACGCATAGCTCAGCGCACAAGTGACTGAGAATAAACGCGAGGAATGACATCCATTCACTCCTCGCTTACTAGCAACATGGCGCGCCTTCGCTTAAGGCATCTACAGAAAACGGTAAAGCCACACCACAGCCCTCAAAAATGCCGTAGTGACGACTAAAATCACCAATAAACTCGAAGTGTTGGGCTAAACGAGTATCGTGGAGCATTCGCCATGTATTACCGCATACCGTGAAGACTCTGCCTGTTTGAATATCGTGGTGCTTATCTAATACAAAGCGATGCGGGCTCTCTGCGATAGTACCGCGATATATCACCGCTTGACCGTAGTCCTCGCAATCGCTTTCTAAGGCATCAATATTAAATAAACGATAGGTCGCCGAGAAAAATTTTATGTTCCCGCAGCGGGCAGCCAACAAAGGGTCGGTAATGTCTAAGGGGCGGTCCTCTACCAACCTAGAGTCCGTAAAGCCATGGCGCTTCGCCATTTGTATAAAATCATTCCAGTACAAGGCACCGCCTAAACACTCGCCATAGAGTACCGGGTCATTTTTCACTTCATCAGGTACTCGCCGGTCGGCATACACATCTGAGAAATAAAATTCGCCACCGGGTTTTAATAGCCGTTTTATACTCTGCAGCACGGCGTCTTTATCTGGCGATAAATTAATCACACAATTCGAAACCACAATATCGAAACTGCCTGACTCTAAACCAAGCTCGTCGAGTTTCTCGATATAGCCTTTCAAAAACCGCACATTATCAAAACCGAATTTTTCAGTGTGATAGGCTTGATGCGCTTTGGCGATGGCCAATTGCTCATCAGTCATATCCACACCAACGACTTCACCCGTGGCCCCGACTAACTGCGCCAAGGCATAGACATCTCTGCCGCTACCGCAACCAAGATCCAGCACGCGACAACCAGTCAACACCGGCGGACACACCAAGCCGCAGCCGTAATACCGAGACAAGACGTCGCCATGAATATTTGCCAATACCGGTTTCAGCCACTCGGGCATAAACGTAATATCGCAACAGGCGCTGGTTTTTAAATCGGCCGAACTTTGCAACTGCTTACCGTAATAGTCCTGCACTAGCTCGTGCATACCTTCTCCCAACAACTTAGAAAATGAGAAAAATCACTTCTATAGAACAACAACAGCGGCGAACAGTGTCACTAGAAATAAGCACAACAAAACAAGGACATCGACTACCTTTATTTTATACAGCTCTAGCGGTGATTCATGCGAGGCCCGCTTTAACTCCCTCGCGGCCATAAAGAGCGGGAACGCCACACTAATAGCGATTAAAACTCCGCCGGCAATATAAGCGTAAATATATTTCACACCCAGTCGCCGCCCCTCGATGATCATCCAAACATTGCAGGCAAAGGCCAGGAATAAAACATCTATCACTAAAAATTTTCCCGCAGGGTTGGCATTAAACAGCGCATCCTTCCAGAATTGAATATTCGCTTCAACAATGCCGCTGCCGAGATAAGCCGGTAAATGTATCCACGTTGTTAGCAATGCCAGTAGCGCTATCACGAAGTAAAGCGATACCAGTAATTTTGTTTTCACTTCCATTGTTGTGCCCCTTTTATTTTTATGCTCTTTGTTTTTACGCTCTTTGTTTTTACGGAATGGTTTGCCCAGCTATCACAACGCGCCGCCGCAACTACTGCCCTGCCCCGCTGTGCAGCCGAAACAATGATCAGCTATGGCAATATCATGCCCCTCAACATCAACACGTAATAGATCGCGCAAATGCTTGGCAGATTTACCCACGGTTGGAAGACTCAATTGCTGGTTAAAATCGCAGTCGTATAAATTACCCAGCCAGTCCACGCTAACTAAATTACGGCACATCAGCGATTCCAAGTTGTCGGCACTGAAATTATTTTTTAACAACTCCATATAAGGCTTGAATTGGCCCTTGGAGACCAAGGTCGAACCAAAGCGCTGTATTGGCATATTCGCCAAGGCAAATAAATTATTAAATTCAATATTAAAATTAGCGCGTAGCTCGCGACGATAATCAGCCTCCAGGGATTGCTGATTGGGCGGCAGCGAAGGCCCCTGCGGATTGTAGACCAGGTTCAGTACCAAACCCGAGTCCGGCATACCGTAACCCAGGGAGTTGAGTAATTGCAGGCCCGCGATGCTTTTATCAAACACACCTTCGCCGCGCTGGGCGTCGACATTCTCAAGCGAATAACAGGGTAGCGAGGCAACAATTTCGACTTTATTCGCCGCCAAAAACGCCGCCAAACTTTCCTGACCAGGCTCAAATAAAATAGTTAAATTGCAGCGATCGATGACCTTAACGCCCATCGTCGTCGCCGCACTGACCAATTCGCAAAATTGCTCGTGAAGCTCCGGTGCGCCGCCGGTGAGATCAAGGGTAGTGATATTCCGCGCCGCAAGGACCTGGGGTATAAGGGCGATGGTCTCTGCCGCCATCATTTCTGTGCGCGTCGGGCCTGCATTTACGTGGCAATGCAGACAGCGCTGATTGCACTTATAACCCAGATTAACTTGCAGGGTATCCAGCTGTTTTCTGGAAATGGGTGGGAAGTCTGTGACCTCCAACAACGCCAAGGTATCGTGCATTTTCGCCCCTGTATTTATGATTAAACTAGCGTCTACGGCTCGGCTTCTAAGTCGCAACCCACCATGACTAGATCGCTATTAATTAGCCGCTAACTGACCTTTACGTGACGGTTTCGCCGTCAGACCATAGCGCGATAGCCTTCAACACTCAAAAAATGCGATTTTGTGCAAAATATATACAAACCACTCAGGCAGTGATCAGGAAATATTTTTCTTGCCATTACAATAACTTATCCGGCACGCCGAGACTTGCGATGGGGTATTTTGCATGTTGAAATCGGTGTTTTGACGAGATTTATAATGAGATTCGGCCTAATCGCAGGAATTCCCGTATAATACGCCGCTTTCACGCGAAGAGAGCATAGCAATGAGCGCAAAAGTTGCCCTGATCATGGGCTCAAAAAGTGACTGGGAGACCATGCGCCCAGCCACCGAGATCATGAGCGAACTTGGCGTCGAGCACCATGTAGAAGTGGTCTCAGCCCATCGCACTCCGGACAAACTAATGGAATTTGCCAGCCAGGCAGTCAGCCGTGGCTATGACGTTATTATTGCGGGCGCCGGCGGCGCAGCGCATTTACCTGGCATGGTGGCGGCAAAGACTCGCTTACCCGTGCTGGGCGTACCGGTGCAAAGCAAAGCGCTCAATGGTGTCGACAGCTTGCTCTCTATCGCGCAAATGCCAAAAGGCATTGCGGTTGGCACCTTGGCCATCGGCAGTGCAGGCGCCTTCAACGCCGGCTTAATGGCATGCCAAATTTTGGCGCTAACCGATGCTGACTTAGCAGCGCGCTTAGAGGCCTTCCGCACCAAGCAAACCCAAGATGTATTAGACAACCCGGATCCGAGGAACGCCTAATGCCGACGGTTTGGGTTCTGGGCGCCGGACAATTAGGCGCAATGCTAAAGCAGGCTGCTTATCCACTGGCGCTTAATGTTGAGCCGGTCGAGCCTGAAAGCGAGCAGCTGCCAAACATTATTGACGGCGACACTGTCACCGTTGAACGAGAACAGTGGCCAGACACCCCAGTAACCCGCCATATGAGCCAACAATGCGGCTTTATGAATGCGGATATCTTCGGCAAAATCGCGGATCGTTTTCATCAAAAGACCATGCTCGATACCCTTGGCATTAACACTGCGCCATGGCGATCCGTCGAGGTAAACACCAAAGCAGAATCGCTACATGCAGAATTAGGTCCCGACGTATTATTAAAGCGTCGCGAAGGCGGCTACGATGGCAAGGGACAATACTGGCTGTACGAAGATCAGGGTGACGAAGTCCCCACCGACTGGTTAGGCACCGGCATTGCCGAAAAGAAAATCCCCTTCAATGAGGAGCTGTCTTTGGTTGGCGCCAGAGACAAAGACGGCAATAAAGTCTTCTACCCATTGACGCTGAATCTGCACAGCAACGGTATTTTGATGGCATCTATTTCGCCGCTTTCCCGGGTTGCACATTTACAGCCCATGGCTGAGTCAATGCTGGGGAAAATCATGGACTCAGCCAATTATATTGGCGTCATGGCCATGGAGTGCTTCCGGGTTGGCGAACAACTAATTGTAAACGAACTGGCACCCCGCGTTCACAACAGCGGACACTGGACCCAAGCTGGCGCCTGCGTGAGCCAGTTTGAAATGCATCTACGAGCTGTCTGCGATTTACCGATTAAAGCGCCAGAAGTACGCGGCCAAAGTGTGATGATAAATATCATTGGCGTAGAGCGCGAGATCGCTTGGCTAAAGATTCCATCGACCCAGTGCTACTGGTACGGCAAGGATGTTAGACCCGGGCGCAAACTCGGCCACATCAACATCAATCACCCACAAAAAAGCGCCGTGCAAACAGCGCTGAATGAATTGCGCAAGTTGCTGCCCGAGAACTATCAGGATGTATTTAACTGGGTAGAAAAAGAGTTAAAACGCGTATAGCTCTCTAGCTTGCAAGGCAAGCCTTAGAGCAGCCCCAAGCCATGTAAAACAAACATAATCAAGCTAGCGGTAAAAAGCGAACCCAGTGTGGTCAGTACGATAATATTTGCCGCTAGCGCCGAATTCCCCCCCATCGCTCTCACCATCACATAACTTGCGGCTGCGGTTGGCGCCGACGACATCAGGGCCAACACACCTAATTCAACGTCTCTAAAACCAAGCGCGACGCCGCCGCCTATTAGTAATATCGGCACCACTAACAATTTACAAATCGCGCTCAGCATTGCACTGCTCATATCAGCACGAAGCGCCTTAAAATTTAAACTGGCCCCGGTGCAGAGCAAGGCCAGGGGCAGCGTCATTTGTGCGAAGTACTCACCGCTGCGCACGAATAAGCTGGGCAGCGGCCATTCAAAAGCCGCGAATGGCAGCGCCGCTACAATACTCAGAATAATCGGATTGCCGACTATGCCACGAATATACGTGGCGCTGCTACCATCTCGATTCATGCTGCGATTAAGAGTAAACACCGACAAGATATTATATAAAATTGTCACCAAGGCTAAATAAAACGATGCAGCCACCAGTCCCGCGTGACCATAGGCATTTACGCAATATGCCAGGCCGATAATGCCCATATTTGAGCGGAACGCACCTTGCACCACCACCCCGCGATCTTCACGTTTTACAACCGCAAATCGCGCCAAAAGCTCCAACATCGCATACGTCACAGCCGTGCCTATTAGGCCGTATACCACTAGTTTAACGTTGGCAGATTCAGCGATACTGGTTCGACTGATACTTATGAACATCAATGCAGGTAAGGTGATGTTAAACACCAACTTGCTACCCACTTCGATAAAGTTGTCGTTAATAAAATGCGTGCGGTTTAGATAGATACCAAGCAGCAGCACGACAAAAATCGGGCCGGTGATGGAAAACGAAAAAGACAGCGACTGTAAGAAGTCTTGCATGAAAGGCTACTTTGAATTTGCGACTAGGCGGTGAGGACGCCGGCCAGTATCTCACTCAATGCCGACCATCGACAATATCTAGCAGGTTCTCGCTAACCGCAAATAAAAAAGAAGAAACAACGCCGAGACGCCATTTCTTCAATGCCCCTTTCCACGGAGAAATTCAAAATCACATCAGTGACTAATCATCCAGGGTCGTTGAGAGGGGAAAACCTTGCTGCCGTCCGCCATATAAATCGCCTTCTGGCGAAGGCTGCTGCGATCCGGGTGAGCGGTGTGGTCGCCGCAGCCACAGCCTTTCTTGGCTGCCGCGTGGGCGCGGCGCTGAGCCTGATCTTCCCTGTAGTCCACTGTTGAAAAAATCGGCTGATGTACTGCCTTTTCATTTTTTGCCATTGCTTGGCGTCGTGCTGGCGACATCGCCAACACTTCGGGGGGGATCATAATCACCCGAGCACTCAGCTTGCCGCAGCTGGGGCAAGCGCAGGGCATTGCTGCTTGCTCCATGCTGGCTAGCTCATGAAACAAACCGTGTTCATTGCATTTGTAGTCGTATACCGGCATCACCTGCCTCCCATTCTATAAAGCGATGATTAACACAGGGCATTTAATCAACGCATCCCAAACTATTAAATGGCGTGCCCGTGTTGCTGTTGCGCAACTCTATTTGTCACGGACACGCCCAGTCTCTTCCCTCGTCTTTACCGCTACAGATCCGGTGACAGCGGCACATCCACCGTGCCGTCCACCATCTTGGTGGGACCGTCGGCATTGGGCTGCATATCAAAATCAAAGATATCGGTGGGCAGCCACAAGGTCGCACAGGCATTCGGTATGTCGACCACACCGCTGATATGTCCCTGCACCGGCGCGACCCCAAGTATGGTATAGGCCTGCGCTCGGCTATATCCAAACTTGGTCATATACTCGATTGCATTTAAGCAGGCTTGGCGATAGGCAATATGCACATCCAGGTAATGCTGCTTGCCACCCTCGTCGACCGAGATACCTTCAAAAATAAGATAGTCGTCATACTTAGGCGTGATCGGGCTGGGTTTAAAGATCGGGTTTTTAATGCCGTATTTCTTCATACCGCCTTTAATCAAATTGACCCGCAGGTGAATCCAACCGGCCATTTCAATAGCGCCGCAGAAGGTGATTTCGCCGTCGCCCTGACTAAAGTGGAGATCGCCCACACTCAAACCAGCGTCTTTGACATACACGGGGAAATACACTTTGGCACCGCGCGATAAATCTTTAATGTCACAGTTGCCACCGTGCTCTCTTGGCGGCACGGTACGGGCGCCTTCGGCGGCGGCTGCTTTTGCTGCATCGCCAGTCATACGCCCCATGTGCGCAGTATCAGCATAAGGTAAGGTGGCCAATGCGGGAACACGATCAGGCTCCGTATCGTACAGACCTTTTTCGCGCGTGTTCCACTCGTCCAGCATTTCACGAGAAGGCAGACAGCCAATCAAACCTGGATGGATCAAACCCGCGAATTCCACATTGGGAACATGACGAGATTTGGTGAACATGCCATTGAAATCCCAAATTGACTTTTGCGCCTCTGGGAAATGCTCGGTTAGAAATCCGCCGCCATTTTGCTTTGAGAAAAATCCATTAAAACCCCACTGGCTTTCCTCGAAGGTGCCGATATCTAAAATATCCACTACCAATAAATCGCCGGGCTCAGCCCCCTCAACACCCACTGGGCCAGACAAGAAATGCACTTTGCTTAGATCGACATCGCGCACGTCATCGGCGGAGTCATCATTGTTGATCTGGCCGCCGGTCCAATCTACGCACTCAATTTTAAAGTCGTCGCCGGGCTTAACCATTGACACCATTGGTATGTCTGGATGCCAACGGTTGTGGATCATGTCGTTGTCGTATGCCGATTTACTCAAGTCTACTTTGATGATTGTTTCAGCCATCGTTCTTCTCCGGACCAGTCATAGAAAATTCGAGACAACACCACGAAACTATTGTTATATCTTGCCTAGTGCCCGATATGACTCAACACAGTGATTGCCATGGCCTTACTATCGGTAATCACGGACAATACGGGTATTAGTTAATTGCCCTTGGCGCTACGTTAAATGACGTATTCTTAGCAATGTAAAAACGCATATAGCTAGTTTCAGCAGGCCCCATACACACAACTAGACGCCCGGAAAGTTAATTCAATATCATCTTTATACGATGTTTCGACGTATAGAATTTTTCGGTCTTCTTTAGAAAATTGACCCAGGTGAATCACGTGAAAAAGACGTTGCTAATACTAAGCACCCTACTCCTTAGCGCATGCTTGGGCATGCCTGAGCGGGTAAAACCCGTGTCGGGTTTTGAACTCAATAAATATTTAGGTAAATGGTATGAGGTCGCCAGACTTGATCATTCTTTTGAAGAGGGTCTCAGCCAGGTAACGGCGGAATATAGTTTGCGGGACGATGGCGGTGTTTTAGTTGTTAATCGCGGTTTTTTTGCCGAAGACAATATATGGAAAGAAGCAGAAGGCAAAGCCTATTTTGTTAATGCCGACACTGAGGCATATTTAAAGGTATCTTTCTTTGGGCCATTCTACGGCTCATATGTGGTATTTGAACTCGACCATGACGACTATCAATACGCCTTTATTTCCGGCCCGAATCACAAATATCTCTGGCTGCTATCACGAACGCCAACTGTGAAACCTGAGCTAATCGAGAAGTTTAAACGGATGTCAGCAGATCGGGGCTTTGATACCACGAAGCTCATCTTCCCAGAGCAAAAATAGGTAGCTCGCAAGATAGTCTATTGTAGCGCTTCAACCACTATGCGCTCATTCTGAATAAAGGCAATAAACTCGCGCTCGTCTGGCTTAGCCAGCATAGCGCGAGCTACCGCCGGCTCCAAGTCACGACGTAAGCGCCTTGCAATATGCCTGGCACCGTAACGCGCATCATATTTTTCAACTAGATAGTTTCGACAGTTAAGATCTAGCTGCAGCGCAACCTGACGCTTTTCCAGTCGCAGTTGTAATTTCGCTAACTCAAGATCTAGAACACTGAACAAATGCTCTCGCTGCAAATGCCGAAATGACAAAATTGCATCTATACGGTTTATGAATTCAGGATCAAACTTTTTATGCAGGGCGCGCTCAACAATACGTCGCTCTTGCTTGCCCCGCCCCCAAAAATGATGGCGCTGGGATCGAAAAGCGTCGACGTCACTCGCGCCGACATTGCTGCTCATAAAAATGAGGCTATTGCGAAAGTCGATCTCCTTTACGCCGGAGGCCATCAGTAGCTTGCCGGTATCCAAGACATTCAATAGTGCTCGAATCACCTCATCACTGGCCTTTTCAATTTCGTCAAAAAGTACAACGCTTGGCAAACTAAAGCTGCCCGCGATAGCGTCGTTATTCAACAAACTTTGGCCTTCCTTGCTGCCAACATAGCCTGGTGGAGCACCTGTTAATGCCGCACTGTAGTGCTCTTGAGCAAGGGTATTCATATCGATGCGACAAAGCGCATCGCTACTGCCGAGAATACCTTCCGCCACCAGCCTCGCTGTCTCTGTTTTCCCTACGCCTGTTGGCCCCAAAAACATCATGACAGACAGCGGGCGCTGCTTGTTGCCGATGTCGGCCTTCACAACATGGAGCATATCGTCGATAGCAGCCAATACACCATCTTGTCCAACAATCCGCTTGCGAAGCAATTGCATTACTTTTTCAGGTTGAAACAAGAACCGTGATTGCCTAGCCGTTGAGCGCTTATAATCTCTCTGCTCGGCGGCGTCGTGCTCTGCAGCGAGACGGTCATTGATATAGGGCATCGACAGCTACTTCAGTGATTAAAGCAAATGATCATCTGCTAATTGGCCTCTTTTTCCTTGCCTTTGTAGGGCAGTTCGCCCACTGGGCAATCTGCGACACCGATAGTCGAGCGAGTTATTTTTTCTACATCCTCGCGGGTTTTCTCTGCGTCTAAAACCCAACTTCGGTAGAAATCAAAGGGGCAATCGGCAACGCCTTTGTCGCCATCGCCGGAATTAAATACGCCGGTGTAGCCGCGGTGAAGTAATTTAAACAAATGGTTTTGTGATTGATCATTGGCCCGCGCATCGCGAATCTGGCTTACTGACAATTGGGCGTATTGCACGCCCATATCCTCTTCTCCGCACTCCCCCAGTGTGCGGCCATCAAAGCCAATAATGGCAGAGTGACCGAAGTAGGAATACACGCCGTCAAAGCCACTGGCATTAGCAACCGCAACGTAGCAGTTATTTGCCCAGGCCATGCTTTTGGCCATCATAATTTGCTGTTCTTTAGCCGGATACATATAACCTTGGCAGCGCACAATAAGCTCGGCGCCCTTCATGGCGCAGTCTCGCCAGATTTCTGGGTAGTTGCCGTCATCACAAATAATTAGGCTTATTTTCATTCCCTTGGGGCCCTCGCTGACATAGGTTCTGTCACCGGGATACCAACCCTCTATCGGACACCACGGAATACATTTGCGATACTTTTGTACGATCTCGCCCCGATCATTGATTAGCACCAAGGTGTTGTAGGGCGCTTTATGAGGATGCTCTTCGTGACGCTCGCCGGTCAGTGAGAATATCCCCCAGGTTTTGGCTTCACGGCAAGCCGCGCTGAAAATGGCGGTTTCATCACCGGGAATGGTGGCCGCCGTCGCCATCATCTCCTCGTTATCGTACATAATGCCCATGGTGCTGTATTCAGGGAAGACCACCAGATCCATGCCGGGCAGACCGATCTTCATGCCCTTAATCATGTCCGCTATATTGCGGGCATTGTCCAAAACTTGCTCGCGGGTGTGCAACCGCGGCATCTTGTAATTGACGACAGCGACACCGACCGTATCTGGGCTGCTGGAAATATCACCGTGTCTCATCTTTACCTCCTATTGCTAAGAAATTAGTCGACGGGCACTGCTGAATAATCACACTGACAAATAGGCCTTTATTTTGTCGGTATCGACTTCTTCACGCAGGTTTTCATGAATAAAGTTGCCTTTGTCGATCACAATAATGCGATCTGCGACCGTCATGGTAAAACTCAAAACTTGCTCAGACACGATGATAGTAATGTCCCGCAATTTTTTAATTTCATTTAAGACATTAGCGATATCTTTAATAATGGAGGGCTGAATCCCTTCGGTGGGCTCATCTAGCAACAATACCTTAGGATTGGTCACTAATGCCCTAGCAATAGCTAACTGTTGTTGCTGACCACCAGAAAGGTTTCCGCCTTTACGCTTGCGCATTTCTGCCAATACCGGAAACAGAGCGTAGATATCATCGGGAATCTTTTTAAGCTTTGAGACCTCCATACCGGTTTCGATATTTTCCTGTACTGTTAACGACGGAAATATCATTCGCCCTTGCGGCACATAGGCAATGCCGCTCTCGACACGCTGAAAACTTTCCTTTTGGGTGACATCAACACCGTCAATACTGATGCTGCCTTCTGATGTGGGCAGAATACCAATCAATGATTTAAACAGCGTGGTTTTGCCCATGCCATTCCGCCCCATGATGGCAAGCGTCTCATTTTTCGGCACGGTAAAATCCAAGCCGTGAATAACTTCACTCTGGCCGTAACACACTTTCAAATTAGATACGTTTAACATAAACCTATTTCACCTCACCGTAGCAGCCTGTGTCGCAAACGATTGCTTAACTTTTTAGTGACCCAAATACACTTCAATCACCTTAGGGTCTTTTTGCACTTCTTCCATTTCACCTGCGGCGAGAATTTTACCTTGATGTAATACCGTGACCTTGTGGGCAATACGCGCCACAAACTCCATATCATGTTCAATAACCAGCACCGAGCGACCCTGACTAATTTTGTTAAGCAACTCTGCCGTTTGCTCGCGCTCCTTTACACTCATGCCAGCAACGGGCTCGTCTAGCATTAATAGCTGTGGGTCTTGTATCAGCAACATACCAATTTCAAGCCACTGCTTTTGGCCGTGGCTGAGCAACCCCGCCTCGGTATCCAAGAAATCGACCAACATGATTTGACTAGCCACTTCCATGATCTTGCTGTGCACTTCATCGTCGTGTTTAAACATCAACGAACCAAAAACACCGCGTCCGCGAGGATAGGAGATCTCGAGATTTTCCATCACACTGAGATTTTCGTAGATCGAAGGCGTCTGAAATTTACGGCCCACGCCCGCTCGAACGATCTCGTGCTCAGACAAATTGGTGAGTTCTTTATTTAAAAATTTGATACTGCCTGAGGTGGACTTGGTTTTTCCGCAAATCAAATCCAATACCGTAGTTTTACCTGCGCCGTTTGGACCAATAACCACATGGAGTTCATTTTTATCAAGATAGAAGCTCAATGAATCAACGGCTTTAAAGCCATCAAAGGACACCGTTAGATCTTCAATCGCCAGAGTAAAATCTGTGTTGGTAGACATATTCATTAGTTAGACCCCTCGAGCTTGCCATCAACGCTTGTCGATTCGATTTTGCCCTTAGCAAAAATGCGCTTAAGGAAGGCAAAACGTTTAGTGATGTGATGGCCGTAGTCCTCCCACAAGCCAGCCAAACCGTTTGGAAAGAACATAACAACGGCAATAAACAAGCCGCCCATTAAGAACAACCAAAGTTCTGGAAAGGATTCGGAAAATGCGGTTTTGCCAAAGTTAATCAACAAGGTGCCGTAAACTGCGCCGATTAAAGACATACGCCCACCGATGGCGGCAAAGATCACCATTTCAATAGAGGGCACAATGCCGACAAAGGACGGTGACATAAACCCAACTTGCAGAGTAAACATCGCACCGCCGATCGCTGATATCATCGCGGCGAAACAGAAAATAAAGATTTTGAAGTTGGCGACATCGTAGCCCGAGAAACGCACCCTATCTTCTTTGTCACGCATCGCTAGCAGTAGGCGACCAAACTTACTGGTTAAGATAAAGCGTGACGCTATGATTACCCCAAGAAGAAGAAAGCAGTTAATAAAGTAGAATAAGTTTTTTGCGCTGTCGGAGGTGATATCCCAGCCATTCAAGGTACGCAGGTCCGTGATGCCATTAATACCGCCAGTCAGGCCCTGCTGACCAACAATTAATACCGTTAGAATAACGGAGATAACCTGGGTAATAATGGCGAAGTAAACTCCACCGACTCGGCGCTTAAACATCGCCGCGCCAATGATATATGCAAATATGGTTGGCACCACGAGCACAGCAATGACGGTAAATGTAAAGCTATTGAAAGGCACCCAGAACATGGGCAGTTCGGTAATCTGATTCCAGTCCATAAAATCGGGAATACCGGGGGTTGACTGAATGGCGGTATTTTCTGGCGACGAGGCCTCTAACTTTAAAAACATCGCCATGGCGTAACCGCCAATACCAAAGAAAATACCTTGACCCAAACTTAAGGTGCCACCGTAACCCCAGAGCAAGACTAAACTCACCGCCGCAAACGCGTAAGTTAAATATTTACCGACCAAATTCAATCGAAAAGAATCCAGGAAAAGTGGAAAGACAACCAGGATTAGCGCCGCGAGGATGCAGAATCCTATCATGCCTTTTTTATCGCCAAATAATTTTTCGTAAACGAAGCTCATCGTTAACTCCTAATAATTTACAACCGATCTAGCTGTTTCTGAGCAGGGCTCGCCTTAGCGGCGAACCTTGCTGGCAAACAAGCCTTCAGGTTTGAACATCAAAATTATTACCAAGGTGAGCAAGGTAAAGACTTTGGCCATTGATCCACTGATAAAGAACTCGAGGATTGATTGTGCTTGTGCAATTGAGAATGCCGACGCGATGGTTCCGAACAAACTGGCCGCACCGCCGAACACCACAACCATAAACGTATCGACGATATACAAGGTTCCCGTCGTGGGCCCCGTAGACGCGATAGTGGTAAATGCCGCACCCGCCATGCCCGCTATGCCGCAGCCCAGCGCAAAGGTATAGCGATCAACTTTTTTAGTATTGATACCCACCGCGCCAGCCATTAATCGATTCTGAGTGGTGGCGCGAACGCGCAAACCCCAACTGGATTTAAACATCAGATAAAACACTGCCAAGGTCGTAAATATGGTTAAGCCCAGAACAAACATGCCATTAATAGGAATATCGATCATATCGGTGGCAGGATAAGCTCCCATTAACCAATCCGGCAAAGTGGGACTCACTTCCCGGGCGCCAAAGATCGACCGGTAGGACTGCTGCATAATCAAGCTCAAACCCCAGGTCGCTAACAGCGTATCTAAAGGGCGCTTGTAGAGATGCCTTATCAAGACAAATTCTGCTAGATAGCCCAATGTGCCGGCGACTAAGAAGGCCGCCACTATCGAGAACACAAAATAGTAGGGCATAAATGCCGGAATATAAGTTTCTGTGAGAGAAGAGATGAGATAGGTGGTATATGCCCCCGCGGCCATGAATTCGCCGTGGGCCATATTGATAACCCCCATCTGCCCAAAAATAATTGCGAGTCCCAAGGCCATCAGCAACAGTACGCTGAACAAGCTGATGCCGGCGAAGCCCTGCATTGCGAAGATCGCGCCTAACTCGTCGTAGCTATAACCGCCCATTACTTAGCCTCCGCTAAAAAGTAATTCAATATTCTTTTCACTGCTGCTGTTCCACTGCATGAATTCGGTGAAGAGCTTGGCGAGCATTGCTGCTCGCCGGTATTGCTAAGATTTTTCTGAGAAGCCCTAGGGCTTATTGATAACCTTCTGGGAATGGATCTGGCTCGATCAGTTCAGAGGTGTAGACCACTTCTGCTTGGCCATCTTTCTTCCACATACCTACCCGCGCCTTACTCCAAAGATGGTGGTTAGGATGCAGCTTCACATAACCTTCTGGTGCGGTAGTTAGCTCGATATCGCCTTCTTCTGATGCTTTAACAACCGCATCAACATCAAAGGTACCGGCTTTCTCGACTGCCGCTTTCCACAACCAAGGACCTAGGTAAGCAGCCTGTGTTACGTCACCGATAACACTGTCTTCGCCCCACATTTCTTTAAAGGCTTTAACAAAGGCTACGTTGTTAGGATTATCCTGGCTTTGGAAATACTTCATGATGGAGTAGAAGCCTTCGAGGTTTTCACCGCCGATGCCCAACACTTCATCTTCCGTTACCGAGATGGTCAGTAAAGTTTGCTTCTTGGAGGGGATACCCGCCGCTTTAAGCTGTTTAAACCACGCTACGTTACTGCCACCTACCACTGCGGCGTAAATCACATCAGGTTTTTTCAAGCGGATTTTGTTGATCACCGAACCAAACTGGGTATCGCCCAGCGGCTTGTACTCTTCACCCACAACTTTGCCACCCAACACGTTTTCTATGTGTTTACGGGCAATTTTCATGGAAGTACGTGGCCAGATGTAGTCAGAGCCAATTAGGTAGAAGGTTTTAGCGCCCTTCTCTTTAGCCACCCAGTTCAAACCGTCTAGAATCTGTTGGGTTGCTTCTTGGCCGGTGTAAATTACATTTTTAGACTGCTCTAACCCTTCGTAAAAAGTCGGGTAGTAAAGCAAGCCATTCTCTTTCTCAAATACGGGCAGCGCAGCTTTGCGCGAAGCTGATGTCCAGCATCCGAATACGGCTGCCACCTTATCGTTCACTAATAACTTACGACTTTTCTCAGCAAAAGTTGGCCAATCGCTGGCGCCATCTTCCTGAATGATTTTGATTTGACGACCTAAAATACCGCCTGATTCATTGATTTGTTTGATGGCCAGTTTTTCGGCTTCCTGAGCACCGGTTTCACTGATCGCCATGGTCCCCGTCAGCGAGTGCAAAATGCCCACGGTGACAGTGTCATCGGTAACCGCCTGCCCAGTGGTGGTGGCAGGTGCCGCCCAACTTAACTGCGATGCTAGTATAATACCCAGCGGTAGTGCGCCAAGGGCACGAACTACCTTGCGGCGCCCCCAAGAACGCTGATTATCGGATTTATCACTCATCGTTACTTCTCCTACCCTACGGTTGCTTGATTGACAGCAAACAGTCTCCTTAGAAGTTCCCCGCTGCACCATGAGGCGAATGCTCCCCCCCGCTAAGTTAAATGACGTATACCGTCAGCTTGGTGGTCGAGATAGCGTCAAGATTCTTGGGGCAAACTTGTGAGTATGTTTTTGTATTGGCGAGAATGCAGCCCGCTGCTAACTGATGGTGGCATCGATCCTGCTTAGGAATGTATGCGTGGCAATTAAAGCACTGCTCCCGACGCCGCAAAGCGGTATTTCTAACTAGTTAGCTTTACTCAAAGCCAACTGGCTTGACCAAAACAACGTAATGAACCTATTAAAATGAATTTGCCCTTATGAACCCCCAGCAACGGGTATTCCGCATTCGCCGCAAATACAATCGCTGGGTTGCGAATGAAACACTGGAAGACTACGCGCTGCGCTTTACCGCCAAAAGTGCTCGGCGCTGGTCTTTGGCGCGGGTATCGAATACGGCGCTGGGTGCAATTTCGTTTCTTGCGCTCGAGGCGATTGGCGGCGCAATCACTCTGAGCTATGGGTTCAGCAACACCGTGGCGGCCGTAATCGCGGTTGGTATTATTATCTTTCTAACCGGCATTCCCATTTGCTATCACGCGGCCCGGCGCGGGGTAGACATAGATTTGCTCACCCGCGGAGCAGGCTTTGGCTATATCGGCTCTACCATTACTTCGCTAATTTACGCGTCGTTTACGTTTATTTTCTTCGCGCTGGAAGCCGCCATCATGGCGCTGGCCTTGGAATTAACACTAGATATACCGCTTAAATATGGTTACTTCATAAGCGCGGTTGTTGTCATACCGCTAGTTACCCACGGCATCACTCTTATCAGTCGTTTTCAGGTTTGGACTCAGCCACTGTGGGTGATACTGCAGGTCTTGCCACTCATATGTATCGTTTTTCAGTCTGAGGACGCCTTTCATAATTGGGTGGCCTTTACGCCACCAGATGGTGACGCCAATTTCAATATTCTCGCCTTCGGTGCTGCCTCTGCGGTAATTTTCTCGCTGATTGCGCAAATTGGGGAGCAGGTCGATTTCCTACGCTTTCTACCCCACCAAGAAAAACCCAATAAGCGGTGGTGGCTCGCGCTGATAGCGTCGGGGCCGGGCTGGATTATAAGCGGCTCAGTTAAAATTTTAATCGGATCGTTTTTAGCGGTACTCGCGCTAAGCCACGGCATCCCCTTTAGCGAAGCTTCTGACCCCAATCGCATGTACCTAACTGCTTTTAGTTATCTAAGCAGCTCGCCCCAGCTAACACTGTTCTTAGTAGGTGTTTTTGTTATTTTGTCGCAGCTGAAGATTAACGTCACAAATGCCTATGCCGGCTCCATTGCATGGTCAAATTTCTTTTCTCGCCTGACTCACAACCACCCTGGCCGAGTTGTGTGGCTGGTATTTAATGTCGCCATCGCTCTACTATTAATGGAGCTTGGCATTTACCGCGTTCTAGAGGAAATACTTACCGCCTACTCTATTATTGCTTTGGCGTGGGTTGGATCACTTGTCGCCGATCTCGTTATTAATCGTCCACTCGGCCTGCGACCCGCGGCAATGGAATTCAAACGCGCCCACCTATACGACATCAACCCTGTCGGTGTGGGGTCTATGGTAATTTCGTCAATCTTAGGTTTTCTCGCTCACCTAGGTCAGTTCGGAGAAACCGCACAGGCGCTAGCGTCTTTTATTGCGCTAGGCAGCACATTCATTTGCGCTCCACTTATTTGCTGGCTCACTAAGGGCAAGTTCTATATCGCCAGAGAACCGGTGCTGGCCAGCAGTAAAATTTCACTGCGCTGCTGCATTTGTTACCACCAATTTGAAAGTGAAGACATGAGCCACTGCCCGGCGTACGCTGGCGCAATCTGCTCACTGTGCTGCTCGCTGGACAGTCGCTGCCATGATATGTGCAAAACAAACTCACGCATCGCGGAGCAACTAACAAACGCATTAAGCTTTCTTATACCCAATGCATGGATTCGCTCACTCAATACTCGCACCGGTCACTTTATCGGTCTCTTTACCTTAATTAGTTTTATGATCGCCAGTGTGTTGGCACTGGTTTATGTACAAATCACCATCGATGAGGGTATGGAGCGAAGCCTCGCCGCCAGCGCGCTGAGCAATGTCTTTTTTATTCTGCTCATTGTCTCGGGAATTCTCGCGTGGATGTTTGCCTTAGTACACGATAGCCGGCGTGTTGCGCAGGAAGAGTCCCAGCGTCAAACCGAATTATTAATGACTGAAATAGAAGCCCACAAACAAACCGATATGCAATTACAGCAAGCCAAAGAAATTGCAGAGTCTGCCAACCAAGCAAAAACTCGTTATCTCACCGGTATTAGTCATGAGCTGCGTTCACCGCTAAACGCCATACTGGGCTATGCACAATTATTAGAAAAAGATCCAAACATTCCTGAAAATAGACTTGATGCACTTAAAGTTATTAGACGCAGCAGCGAACATTTAGCTGACTTGATAGAAGGCCTACTCGATATTTCCCGCATCGAAGCGGGCCGACTCGAACTGTCAACGTCAGACGTGAACCTGGGCAATTTGCTAGATCAAATTATTAGTATGTTTCAAGTTCAGGCGCAGGCAAAAGGTATTGGCTTTAGCTTTGACCGCCTAACGCCACTCCCCGAAACCGTCAAAACAGATGAAAAGCGCCTGCGCCAGATTCTGATAAACCTTATTTCCAATGCCATCAAATATACGCCGGAAGGACGTGTTAATTTCACAGTGAGCTATCGCAACCAAGTCGCCGAGTTCCTGATAAACGATACCGGTATCGGCATTGCCGCCGACGATATAGAGCGCGTCTTTAAGCCCTTTGAACGTGTTCGCAAACCCGGTTCACCGCATATTGCCGGCACCGGCTTAGGACTCACAATTACTCGCCTGCTAACCGACATTATGGGTGGCGACATTGCCATACACAGCCAGGTCGGCGTGGGTAGTGAAGTTAAGGTTTCGCTTATGCTGAGCAGCACCGATCGCCTCGCTGTTTCCACACCCAGCGAACGAAAAATCATCGGCTACGAGGGCGAAGAGCAGACCCTATTTATTGTGGACGACGAACCTACTCATCGCAGCCTACTTAGCGACATGCTCAACCCGCTGGGCTTTAACGTTATATCAGCACCTGACGGCAATACCTGTCTAGATATGCTGCGCTACTGCGACCCCCTACCAAAGATATTCCTATTAGATATCGCCATGCCAGGCATGAGTGGATGGGAACTTGCCGCCGCTATTCGCGAGCGCATTCATCACGCCACGATTATTATGATCTCGGCAAACGCTGCCGAAGTGACACCAGAAAGTAGCGGCGTGCCACCCCACGATGCCTATTTATTCAAACCAATTCGAATTACGCAGGTACTCGATTACATCGCCAAACACGCCGGCATAGTCTGGCAGCATGAATCCGAAGAGCACCGAGCCGCATCGATTTCTGCTGCGGGCCAACTAGTTAGCCTGAACGCACCACTCTCCGACGAACACCGCCGAGAACTTATTCAGCTAGCAAAAATAGGCTACGCCAAAGGCATCAAGCACTGCCTAGAAAATATTTCCAAACAAGGCAACGCAGATCCTGCCACGCTAAACACCTTACAAGGGCTTGCCGCTGGATTTCAGTTTACTGCTCTAATTAATGCATTGGAAAACAGCACGTCATGAATACACCTCGCGGAAAGAAAGATGTCGTACTCATTGTTGACGACTCACCCGACACACTGAGCATGCTTAACGACACCCTAGATCAAGCAGGCATTACTGTATTGGTTGCGTTAGAAGGTGCTCAAGCACTCACCATTGCGGCCAATATTACGCCAGACGTTATTCTGATGGACGCCTTGATGCCGAATATGGACGGCTTTGAAGCCTGCCGAAGATTAAAAGAAAATCGGGATTTAGCGCATATCCCCGTAATTTTTATGACCGGACTTAGCGATACCGAAAGTATTGTTAAGGGCTTTGCCGCCGGCGGTGTCGACTACATCACCAAACCGGTCAAAGGCGATGAGTTAATCGCTAGAATGCGCGCACATTTAAATAACGCCCGCTTAACCTTAAGCGCAAGAGTTGCTTTAGATAGCGCCGGACAATTTCTATTTTCCGCAGCCTCCGATGGCAGCCTCTTATGGGCAACACCGCAAGCCTATCACCTACTTGAAGAGGCCGGTTTAGACAGCGACTGGCTAAACGAAAATTTACCGACACAATTACGCCAATTGCTGGCACCGCATTTTAATAAAGAAAAAGGGTTATTGATTAAAGCGACAGATAAACCACTGGAAATACGCTATATAAGCCAAACCGGTAACGACGAATACCTGCTTCAACTCATCGATTTGGAGCGACCATCCGACGTTGATCGGCTGCGCTCCGCTCTACCTATAACTGACCGCGAGTCAGAGGTTTTACTGTGGATTGCCCACGGTAAAACCAATAGAGAAATCGGCACCATTCTGAGCATGAGCCCGCGGACTGCAAATAAACATTTAGAGCAAATTTTCCGCAAGCTGAACGTTGAAAACAGAACGGCGGCAGCGGTTATTGCACTGAAGCACTTACAGACGTAAGGCTTACCATATCGGGCAACGATTCTCCTGCTAAGACGAAACAAAATCAGGCCACTGGCCGCCTACATAATCAATGAACGCAGCACTTAAACCTTCAGCCAGCAAATAGTCTCTGCTGACCGGTGCGCGATTGGGAGCAAATTCACTATTCGCACTAAGTAGTGATGGGTAGTTATGATGCAGCATTGCTGCCCGCCCCATTAATACAAAGTCTAAACCGGCATCTAAACCAAATTTGATATCTGCTGGAGTATAAACTTTACCTGCCGCACCCAGGCGTATATCACCACGGTCTAGCTCGGTAAAATAAGACAACAAACTACGACCCCGGAGCGATTCATCGGCAGGCTCTTTATAAATATCCCATGCCGAAATATCGAGAAAATCAATTTCTCTCTTTTCAAATAACGTCTTTGCGGTTGCTACCGCTTCCGCTAATTCAATACCATGACGCTCGGGCGTTAAGCGAACACCAAGTAAAAATCCTGCACCGCAGCGCTTGCGAATTCCAGTGATTATATCGAACAGTACCTTTGAGCGATTTTGCAAAGAGCCGCCATACTCGTCGGTACGCTGATTAAATTCAGAACTTAAAAATTGGCAAATAATATAATTATGTGCGGCGTGTAACTCGACACCATCGAAGCCCGCGTTCTTTGCGCGCTCCGCACCCTGTATAAAATCTTCAATTAGACGTTTCACCTCACCGTGGCTTAAGCCTCTCGCCGCGAACTTTTCAGATGGCGTCGGCGCCACAGGTGCCAAGCCCGTCAATTCGCGCGGAGATCGCAAGCCCGCATGATGCAGCTGCACAACGGCAAGACTGCCATGCGATTTTATTTTCTTAGCCAATTTTTTTAGTCCAGGTAATTGGCTGTCACTAAAAATTCCCAGCTGCCCCGGAAAGCCCTGACCGTCTTTATTAATATGGGCGGCGGCTGTCATTGTTAATCCAAAGCCGCCCTTGGCACGCATTTCTAACCAGTTAATTTCATCATCCGACAGAGAGCCGTCGGCAAAACTTTGAGAGTTCGTGAGTGGCGATAAGAAAAATCTATTTGGCATCTCCTTACCACAGGGAAATCTCAGCGCTTGAAACATCGTGCTCATAAAAACCTACTCCATACCAAAACGGCATTACATTTTTTTACATTTTAAAAAATCAAAGATGCCACTCACTGTCCTCGCGAACGACTGCTCGCAAGCCGTCTAGCGCAGAGTGCAAATCTGGACACGGTTCCGTAGAGCGATAAACCAAATAGACCGGATGAGTAAACTCTGGGGAATCCGCTACTCGCTCTAGTTCGCCACTTCGTAAATGCGGCTCTACAACACGCGTTCTAAAATAGCCATTCCCGCCGCTGTGCAACATCACTCGCAACGCTAGCGGCCCCAAATTAAAGGTAAGTGCCGCCTGCCTTGGCTGGGGAAGAACGGCGTCGTATTGCGCCTTAAACTCAGGCCCCCAATCGACAAATAGATTGGGCGTGTTTTTTGTCGGTACTTGCACATGAACCAATTTTTCTTCTAACAACTGCTCAACCATAAATCCCGAAAAGTAATTCGGCCTATGCACAATCGCTGCGTCGAGAAAGCCCTTTTCTAATTTAGTCAGCAGTGTTTTTGCATCCGAGACGTCGGTATTAATCGCGATGCTAGGGCAGTACTCTTGCAACCACGCGACCCAATTAGTCAGCACCGGATTCCACAAACTTGTTTCAGCGCCTATGCGCAAACGCGATTCGCGACCACGTGGCAATTTCATTTCGCCCTTGGCGCACTCCCAGGTTTGCACCAAGGTCGTTGCATAGGCAACAAAGCGCTCGCCCTCGATTGTTAAACGCGCACCACTTCGATTGCGAACAAATAATTGGCAGGCCACTATTTCTTCTAGCGACTGCAGCCTAGCAGTCACCGTTGTCTGACTTACATGCAGCCGCTCAGCTGCACCGCAAAAACTTCCCGCACTCATCACCTCTAAAAAGGTGCGAGCTAACTCAATGTCCATCTGGGTCTCCAACGGTCACGCTAGCTACGAACACGCACTAATTCCGATTTTCTGATATTAAGGATCATATATATTCATTATGCGAATTTAAAGCAAGTCTTTACTATAGGCGCCCCAATATAAGGCTCACTATGGTGCATGCGCACCATAATCGCCCTAAAGCTGTAAAAATCAGATGCGCAAATTTATAAATGAGGTCGGCCAGGCCATCGGCATTGAGCAGAACACCACCAGTCAGCTCGAAAAGCTGCTGTCTGGCCTGGGCGGCTTTTTCGGCATTGCCCTGTGTTACCTAATCTCCAATATCTATCTAACAGGGCCAGCAACACTCTTCATCGTCGCCTCTGCAGGGGCTTCTGCAGTGCTTATTTTCGCCGTTCCCCACGGCGCACTGTCGCAACCATGGCCAGTCATCGGCGGCCACCTTATATCCGCCAGTATTGGTGTGTACTGCCAGCAGCATCTTGGCAACCCCGACTTTGCGGCCGCAGCCGCGGTAGGTTTAGCCATATTTGCCATGTACCATCTGCGCTGTCTGCACCCGCCGGGTGGCGCTACGGCACTTTTTGCAGTGGCGGGCGGCAGTCACGTTATCGACTTAGGCTATAACTATCTGGTTTTCCCGGTGCTGCTAAATACCATCGCCCTGGTCAGCTGTGGCATATTATTTAATGCGCTATTTCAATGGCGTCGCTATCCCAGCCACTTATTTCGCCGCCATCAAACACCATCGACCGCTGGCGCTAAGGCCTCATTTCGGCATATTAGTCCCGATATTGCGCAGGAGGATTTCGCCGCCGCGCTGCATCAAATGAATTCGTTTATTGATATCACGCCCGACGATCTAAGCGATTTATTTGAACTCGCATCGCGAAGCGCTCGGCGGCGGGCACGAACACCTTTAAAAATTGAAGCCGGTCTTTACTACAGCAACGCTGAACGAGGAAGTGATTGGGCAGTAAGAGAAGTGCTGGCCATAGACGGTCGGCGCATACAATTTCGCACCGCGGCGGGTAGTGACGACAGCACTGACAAAGCACACTATTGTTCACGACGCGCATTTAGACAATGGGCTCGCTGCAAAGTGATTATGTCTAGCGGTTTATGGGTGCCTTGTGAATCATCAAATGAGGGAAGTTAGTCTACCGACCGAAAATGAAGCCAGACATCGCGGACATCAAATACCAAGGATATGCTGTTACAGGCGGCGAGCAAGATCAAATACGTTTGGTAGCTACCCTCCGCGAGGGAAATTTCTCTAATGACAAAATACAGCAATGGTATCCATAAAATGTGCGCCAAGCCCAACACGCGCTGATACCCAACCATACTGAACATCAACATCATCGCGGTCGCAGATATTAAAAATGTGGCAAATATAATCTTCGCGACATACTCGTCCCAAAACAGCAGGCTCGCTATATTTACTGCTAAAAGTAAGGCAACCCACACAACCACCCACTTAGGCTGACGCGACAATTCAACAAAAAATAGTAATGGATTTGTCATGATCTCGGCTCTCATTGTTATTATTAAATGCGCTACACCATCAAAAAGACCAAGCCACACCCCGCTTGTTACAACGCCGCACGCTTAAATCACAAACAAATGATGCTTATGGAGAGCGTATAGCTCTGCTACTCAGTCTTAGAAAACAACAAATCCCAAACGCCGTGACCTAAACGCTCACCGCGTTTTTCAAATTTAGTAATGGGACGATACTCTGGTCGCGGCGAATATTGACGAGCACCCGCCATATTGCGATAGCCTTCGGCCTCAGCCATGACGTCCATCATATGCTCAGCGTAATTCTCCCAATCAGTAGCCAAGTGCAGCACACCGCCGACTGTAAGCTTATTGCGCAAGGTCTGAACAAACTGTGGCTGAATTAGGCGGCGCTTGTGATGGCGAGCTTTGTGCCACGGGTCAGGAAAATAGATCTGAACGCGGCTTAAGCTATTGTCAGGTATACACTGCGCCAGCACTTCCACCGCATCATCTTCGTAAGTACGCACATTCGTCAGACCGGCCTCTTGCACCAAGTACATCAGGCGTCCCACACCGGGTGTGTGAACTTCTACGCCGATAAAATCATTTTCGGGGGCGTTGGCAGCCATTTCAGCTAGGGAGTCTCCCATACCAAAGCCAATCTCTAGCACCACCGGCGCTACGCGCCCAAATGTGTGCTCAAAACTTTGCATACCGCTACTGCGCTGCAGGCCTAATTCAGCCAGATTGATTTCATAGGCGCGGCGCTGGCCGTCAGTCATTCTACCGGTACGAAGAACAAAACTTTTAATCTTGCGACGGATGGGTGCGGCATTCTCTGTCATTACATTGCTTTCCACGCTGAATAGGCCAAACACGCCCAAGCCACTAAAAACATTAAGCCTCCGATTGGGGTAATTGCACCCAACCAGCGTGTGCCGGTTAATGCCAAGGCGTATAAGCTGCCGCTGAATACCAGCACGCCCACAAAGAACAGCACAGCCGATATTTTTAATGACGTATGCTGAACACCGATGTGCATTAGCACCCCAACAATTAATAGTGCGAAGCAGTGATAGAAATGGTACTGAACGGCGGTTTGATAAACCGCCATCATGTCCGCAGACAAACTCGCCTTTAATCCGTGGGCGCCAAAGGCACCCAAGCCAACCGCAAGAAATCCAAGAATCGCCGCTAGCAAAAGCGTTAGGGATGCCATATGTCTGCCCAGATTATCCATTAATGGTCGCTATTGTACGGATCTCCGCGGTCTTAAAAAAGCCAGCTGTCGAAGTGCATTGGAATTAAAGGCTTAAAAATGCAAAAGCCCCGCAGTGCGGGGCTTTTATTGCAACTTAAAGAGGGTATTTAGCGCTAAGCTTCCATGGCTACGCGCAGCTTTTTCATCGCCGCTTGCTCTAGCTGGCGAATACGCTCAGCTGAAACCCCATAGCGATCTGCCAAATCGTGCAAGGTCGCCTTATTGTCAGTTAACCAGCGGCTCTGCAGAATATCACGGCTGCGCTCGTCGAGATCAGACAATGCCAAAGACAGGCTCTGGTGGTTGCTCTCTTCCAGATTGTCAGACTCCAGTAGTAAAGCAGGGTCTGCACTGCGATCTTCAAGATAGTGAACCGGTGCAACTGGACCGCGCTCGTCGTCAGTGTCGGCATCAAAACCCACATCAACGGAGCTTAAACGCCCTTCCATTCTGCGTACTTCCGCTACATCGACGCCTAGATCCGCGGCAACAGAGTGCACTTCATCATTGCTCAGCCAAGACAGCTCTTTCTTTGCGCTGCGTAAATTAAAGAACAATTTGCGCTGTGCCTTGGTGGTGGCAATTTTCACAATGCGCCAGTTGCGCAAAACGTACTCGTGAATCTCAGCTTTAATCCAGTGGACAGCAAATGACACCAAGCGCACGCCTTTTTCGGGGTCAAAACGCTTAACGGCCTTCATTAAACCAACATTGCCTTCTTGGATTAGGTCAGCTTGCGCCAAACCATAGCCTTTATAACTCTTGGCAATATGCACCACGAAGCGCAAGTGCGACATAACTAACTGACGCGCAGCCTCTACACTGTCGTGGTAGAAAAGATCTTCCGCCAGCTCACGCTCACGCTCTGCGCTAAGCACAGGGATACTGCCAACGGACTGAATATATGCAGAGAGATCACCACCCGGTACAAGCTGTTGTATCGGCTGTAAATGACTACTCATTGCACATCCTCCTAGAATTTATTGATGAATCGCGGTTTTACACCGCTGCTTATTAGAGTACCAAACGCAGTAAAGTTCAAGTCCCCAGCCCAAATGGCGCTAGCGCGGCTCGATTGCACGCAGTTCTCGCCCCACCACCAGCCACGCGCCCAGCAGGCCTAACAGCGACGCAAATAACCACAGTAATATAGTATCTATAAAGCCTAAACCCAATAGGTGGAAGTCACTCTGGTAAGAAAGCGACAAATCGGCAATCGGCCCGCGCAGCCACAACAGCCCGCTTTGCACTAAAAGCCACGCCATCAATCCGCCACCTAAGCCGTACCAAAGCCCCGTATACAGAAAGGGCCTACGCACAAAGGCATTGGTGCCACCGACCAGCTTAACCACTAGAATTTCGTCGCGCCGCCCCTCAATCGCCAATTTAATGGTGTTGCCAATGATAAGGAGCACACCCACTGCCAGCATCGCAGCCAGCGCCAAGGTTAAACGTCGACCTAGCTCTGTGATGCGATTCAGACGCTGCAGCCACTCCATATCGAGCTTAGCGAGGTCGACCTCAGCCAGCTGACTAAGCTCGGCCTGCAAGGCCGTGACAGCATCGGCAGACACATTGGCTTCCCGCGGCGTTACTACAATCAAACCCGGTAGCGGATTGGTGTCGAGCTGATCGAGTACATCACCAAAACCGGAACTGGCGCGAAACTCCTCCAAGGCACTGGCGGGAGAGATATATTCTGCCGACAGCACTGCCTCGCGCTCGGCGATATTACGCCGCAAACCTTCGCCCTGCTCAGCACTGACAGAGGGCTTTAAAAACAAAGAAATACGGGCAGCGCCTTCCCAGCCATCACTCACCGCATCAATATTATTCAACCCTATATACAAGCCCGCCGGTAATGCGAGGGCAATGGCAATTACCAGGGTCGTCATTAATGAGGTCGCAGGTCGCGCTACCAAGCGCCGCAGACTATCCAGCGCCACTTGCTGGTGATGACTGCGGTAGCCCGCAAAGCGATCACCGATACTGGTTTTGTGCTTGCGCGCGCCCTTCACGTCCTTTTTACCCGGTGGCGCTGTTAGCTTGCCCAAACGACGCTTGTTCATTTTATTCTGCTTATTGGGGGACATCACTATCTCCCCCTGCCGTCACTAACTGCCCATTGCGCAAGGTCAGTAGCCGATATGGCATGCGTGCTATCAGCCCCAAATCATGGGTGGCAATGAGCACCGTTACGCCGACCTGCTTGAACTGCTCAAACAAGTGCATAATTTCTGCTGACAATTGCGGATCGAGGTTACCAGTCGGCTCATCAGCAAGTAATAAGGCGGGCTTATTCACCACAGCGCGGGCAATACCCACTCGCTGCTGCTCACCGCCAGAAAGAGTAATAGGGTTTTTGCGCTCTTTATCCAGCAAGCCCACTTTATCTAAGGCCGCCCGAACACGACGGCCTACATCGCGATGCCCATAACCGGCAATAATCAGAGGCAAAGCGACGTTGTCGTATACCGTGCGATCAAACAATAATTGGTGATTCTGAAATACCACCCCCACCTCTCGGCGTACCTCTGGAATACGACGCGCTGGCAGGCGCGATAAATTGCGGCCACCGACAATCACCTGCCCCGAGCTCGCCCGCTCCATCACCATAATCAGCTTTAGCAAGGTGCTTTTACCGGCGCCACTGTGGCCGGTTAAAAACCGCATTTCGCCACGGGGAATATGGAAACTCAGGTTAGTAAGCGCTTCATAACCGCCTTCGTAACGCTTGCAGACCTGATCAAATTCAATCATTGCTTTTGCTGCCACCCAAATAAGGCACCGACAAACTCATTAGCGCGGAAGGGCCGTAAATCTAAAATACCTTCGCCAACGCCGATGAAACGAATTGGAATACCAAGCTGTTTGCTAATCGCAAAAACGATCCCCCCCTTGGCCGTGCCATCCAGCTTGGTTAAGGTCAGACCTGTGACCCCAACCGCCTGCTGAAAATGTTTAGCCTGCGACAGCGCGTTTTGACCGGTACCGGCGTCCAATACCAACATCACTTCATGAGGCGCATCGGGATCAAGCTTCTTGAGCACCCGAACCACCTTCTTCAATTCTTCCATCAAGTTGTCTTTGTTGTGCAGACGACCGGCGGTGTCGGCTATTAAAATATCAACATCCCTGGCCTGCGCTGCCTGCAACGCATCAAACAACACCGATGCGCTATCCGCCCCAGTGTGCTGTGCAATCACAGGGACCTCATTGCGCTCGCCCCACACTTGAAGCTGCTCCACCGCTGCCGCACGAAAGGTATCGCCCGCCGCCAACATAACCGAGCGGCCGCCGGCCTGAAACTGCTTAGCCAACTTGCCGATGGTTGTAGTTTTACCCACGCCGTTAACACCCACCATCAAGATCACATAGGGCTTATCACTAATGGGGATGACTAGCTCTTCCTCAGCTGAGGCTAACATAACGCTCAACTCTTCTTGCAAAGCCACATACAGGGCTTCTGGGTCATTCAATTCTTTGCGCGACACTCGGCTAGTCAGGCTAGTAATAATTTGCTGAGTTGCATCGACGCCAACATCCGCCATCAGCAAATGG
This sequence comes from uncultured Zhongshania sp., assembly GCF_963975605.1. Classification (NCBI taxonomy): domain Bacteria; kingdom Pseudomonadati; phylum Pseudomonadota; class Gammaproteobacteria; order Cellvibrionales; family Spongiibacteraceae; genus Zhongshania; species uncultured Zhongshania sp. The sequence continues at coordinate 89,213 of NZ_CAXBHN010000010.1, forward strand.
GTTTCGATTTCTTCCAGCAGCTCATCATCGATTTCCTTGCGACCGAGAAACAAATTGGCCATGCCTTCGCCAAGCTGCGCGCCGGTCTTACTGAGGCCTTCGCGGAAACGAACCAGCAAGGACGCCTGCTCTTCTGGCGACAATTCAAGGTGCTGCCACGGGGCTATCTCGGCATCGTCGATAAAGCCTTCAGCCGCCGCCAGTGCCGCCTGATCCTCTTCCGAGCCAATAAAAGACTCTTTAAAACGGGCAAATAAGCCCTTCTTTTTTTGTTCCGATTCTAGTTCAGAGGGTGTGGCGTTATCTGTCATGCGGGTATTTAAATTCCGAGGTAAGGTTTACAGCAAAAATAAAAGCCTTATCCTACCATTTCTCTGAGTAACTGGCACCGGAATACCCATGCGCAAACCGCAAGGCCATCACAGTAAAGAAGCACAAGGCATGCTGAGAATCATTGGCGGGCAGTGGCGCAGCAGAAAACTGCACTTTCAGGCGGCGGAAGGACTTCGTCCGACCAGTGATCGAATTCGCGAAACCCTCTTCAATTGGCTAGGCCCCCATCTCCACGGCGCAAACTGCCTCGACCTATTCGCTGGCTCCGGCGCACTAGGACTAGAGGCCCTGTCCCGCCACGCGGCCCACTGCGATTTTATCGAAACCGACACCATCACTTGCCGACAAATACGCGAACACCTCGGCACCCTAAAATGCACGACAGCGTCCGTACACTGCCAAACCGCAGAGGCATATCTTGCCAACACAGCGCTAAATCACCAGGTTATCTTTTTGGATCCACCATTCCATAAAGATTTACTGGCTCCGACCATCGCGACCCTCGGGCGCAAATCTTTGCCAAATGACACCCTTATTTACATTGAGACCGCCACCGACGAGCCACTCCCCGCACTGCCAAGCAACTGGCGCATCGATAAAGACAAACAAGCTGGAAATGTGAGCTACCGCTTAATTTCTGTCCATGACTAAAGGCAATCTGGGCATAAACGCAGCGCGACAACACCATTAATAAAATTGAACGCCCGCAGGTCTTTCACTGCACGCAATTTTAAAACGTGGCCGATTGACCATTATGAACTGCGAATACGCCTAAACAGGTTCTCAAGAAAAATCACGAGTGCAAAAATCGGCAAGGTTCCCGGAATATAAAAGCCATAAACCACAAAAGCTTCTAGTCCAGTTTCTGGAACAATTAGGCGCTTGGCAATAAATAGCGCATTGATAATCGGCCCAATAATATTGGCATAGCAACCCAACACCAAAAGCCAGCGGGCCACCGTCATAGACCTCGCACCATGCTCAAACTTTAGCCATACACCGGCGATTGCAAGGACTAGCAAGCCGTTGAGAATGCCTTCCATATGCGCAAATCGCCAGGCGCCATATGCGCCGGAGCTAACGTCCGTCGTGGCCGCCGCATAGGAAAATCCTATACCCGATAGCAAGCCGAGAAATAAAATAACAATCCCGTGAAATGCCAGCCGCGTTTGCTGCGCATTTTGTTCGCAAGATTCAAGCATCGTCTTTCCTTTATTTTTATTATTTCTTTAATTTTCGCAGCAAATGAAAACCGGAATATCGCGATCAGTGCGAGCTTGGTATTCATCAAAATCAGGGTAGAGACTTAATAGATGCGGCCACAATTCGCGTTTTTCGTCATCGCTTGCCTGGCTGGCAACATACGAGCGCTGGTCGCCACCAACCATAATGTCGATCTCTGGATTAGCCGCAATATTAAAATACCACTGAGGGTGCTTTTCCATCCCACCCTGCGACGCAACCAACAACTTTTTGTCACCCCAGGGCAGATGTATGAGAGCAATCTCTCGCCGCTCACCACTCTTACGTCCAGTCATCCCGACAATACAAATTGGGTAGCCGCCCGGAAAATTCTTTAATAACCGTCCATTGCTCTTTTTATAAACCCAGACATTGAATCGAGTGTAATGCTTCACCACCCGCTGAATAAGCCGCTGCCATTTCAGGGGAATCTCATCGACGTCTTCGCGCCGGGTTTTCACGTAATCGAGTTTGTCAGACATATTATTATTCTCGCTAGTAACAACTAAGTGATAGTACCGGAGTTCCTTGGCGCAGAGAGTCATCCATCTGGAGGGGAAGGTAAAAACCTGCCACAGCGCCAGACTCGACGCTGCGGCAACTTAACGCGGCATACCAATCTAGCCGATCCAATTAGGCTTGCGGCGTAAATCTAGTGTGTGCGGGTATTCGCCTGGCGACTCTTCCGGCGGTGGCGCCATAGGCCGAGGTGGTTCAGGGAAAAACTCACGCACAGCATCTAGATCCGGTCTTGGCGTATAAGGCCCCGGCGTATGCTGCACTGTACTGAAACGATTCCCTCTGCGAGACTCTGCCTCAAAGGCATTCACCGGGAAGGTTTCGTATGTTCGACCACCGGGATGCGAAACATGATAACTACAACCGCCCACCGAGCGGCCAGTCCAAGTGTCTATCAAGTCAAATACCAACGGCGTATGCACACCAATAGTTGGGTGCAGTGCCGACGGTGGCGCCCAGGCGCGATAGCGAACACCGGCAACGTACTCTCCGTGTCGCCCAGTGTTAGCCAATGGCACACGACGACCATTGCAGGCCAGCACGTAGCGACTATCCGTTAAACCCGTTAGCTTGACTTGCAAGCGCTCAACCGAGGAATCCACATAGCGTGCTGTACCAAAGCTACCGATTTCCTCACCCAACACATTCCAAGGCTCAACCGCCCAACGCAATTCGATTTCAATCTCGTCGAGTTTGACACGACCGTAGTGCGGAAAACGGAACTCTTCAAAAGGCAGCAGCCAATCCGCTTTAAAAGGATATCCTGCCCGCTCTAGATCGGCGACGACGTCCTTCATGTCCTGCCACAAATAGTGTGGCAACATAAATTTATCATGCAGAGCCGTGCCCCAGCGAACCAGTGGCTTTTTGTAAGGCTCATTCCAGAATCGGGCAACCAAGGTGCGGATCAAAAGTGCTTGAACCAACGACATACGGCTGTGCGGTGGCATTTCAAAACCACGAAACTCAAGCAAGCCTAAACGCCCAGTCGCACTCCCCGGCGCATATAATTTATCAATACAAAATTCGGCGCGATGGGTGTTGCCCGTGATATCAATAAGCAAATTGCGCATCAACCTATCCACCAACCAAGGCTGATCTGCCAGACCATCGGGCATTTGCTGGAAGGCAATTTCCATCTCGTACATCATTTCATCTCGACCTTCGTCGGCACGCGGCGCCTGACTGGTCGGCCCGATAAAGGCACTGGAAAAAATATACGACAAACTTGGGTGATGCTGCCAAAACGTCACTAAGCTGCGCAGTAAATCAGGTCTCCGCAGAATCGGGCTATCACTCGGCGTTACCCCCCCCAAAGTAATATGGTTGCCACCACCGGTACCGGTATGACGGCCATCGAGCATGAATTTTTCCGCCGCGAGACGAGACTCACGCGCCGCCGAATACAGTTCGGTGGTGTTGTCCACCAACTCCCTCCAGCTAGAGGTAGGATGCACGTTCACCTCAATAACCCCAGGATCCGGCGTGACAAGCAGCTTTTGTATCCGCGGATCACGTGGCGGCTCATAGCCCTCCAGAATTACTGGCACACTTTGCTCTTTAGCCGTTTCTTCAATCGCGGCTACTAGTTCGACATAGTGCTCGAGACTGTGCAATGGCGGCATGAATATATGAACCTTTCCACCTCTTGCCTCAATACACATCGCCGTTCGAATCAAGGGTTGAGCGTACTTCAACTTTTCTGCCACAGTTTTAGACGCGCTTTGCAGCCGTTGGGGCGTTGGGCTTTTGCCTTCACTAGGGAAGTGAATTTCATGACGCGCTTGCAAGGGGCTGCGCTCTTCGAAAGGATCTCGATCCGGCTGTATATCAGGCTCTTCTAATTCAGGCAAATCACCTAGCGGCAATCGCAAGCCCATTGGCGAGTCACCCGGCGATAAAATAAGTCGCTCACGCTTTACATTCCAAATGCTACTTGCCCACTCACCCGCGACTGGCTCCCAAGCCAGCGGCAAAATATAACCCGTTGGATCTTTAAAACCTTGCTCTAACAGCCGAGCCAATCGGCGTCGACCTAAATCATCACTAATCTTGGCGGCAAGAATATCAATATTCTTGGGTATTTTTTGCTCCTGTAAAAGATAGTGTAAAGCGTCTTCATAAGCCGGCTGCACGTAATCTAAGGCCAAACTTAATTTGTCGACCAAGCCCAATGCAAACTGCTCAGACGTTGCTACACTGTGGCCATAATCCTTATCTACCCGCGCCAACAGTTCTGGGCTTGTCCACAGCGGCTCATTGTCTTTGCGCCAGAATAAACCCAGCGCCCAGCGCGGCACTTCTTCACCCGGATACCACTTTCCCTGCCCGTAATGCAGCAAGCCCTGAGGTGCGAAGTGATTCCGTAACTTCAATAATAAGGTTTTTGCCAAGCTTAGCTTTTCAGCACCAAGGGCATCAATATTCCACTGCGCTGACTCCATATCATCGATGGAAACAAAAGTAGGCTCACCGCCCATCGTCAGGCGGACATCGTTTGCCACTAGATCTTTATCCACCTGCTCTCCGAGCAGCAAAATATCCGCCCACTGATCATCGCTGTATGGCTTAGTGACCCTCGGATCTTCATGAACACGCTCAACGACGTTGGAGTAGTCAAACTCAACCTCACACTCGTCGGTGAAACCTTCAATTGGTGCAGCAGATACGGGATCAGGAGTACAAGCCAAGGGGATATGTCCTTCGCTGGCGAACAAGCCCGACGTTGGATCAAGACCTATCCAGCCAGCGCCTGGAATATACACTTCGCACCAAGCGTGCAAATCAGTGAAGTCTTCCTCCGGACCACTAGGCCCATCGAGCGACTTCTCATCCGACGTTAACTGCACTAAATACCCAGAGGCAAATCGTGCGGCGATACCCAAATGCCTGAATAACTGTACTGCCAACCAAGCGGAGTCCCGGCAGGAACCTTTCGCAAGCTCGAGTGTTTCCTCTGGCTCTTGCACACCGGGCTCAAAACGCAGGCAATATTCAATCTTCTTTTCGAGAACCTGATTCACCTCAACCAAAAAATCATTAACTGGGCGCTTTGTGGTAGAAACTGATTTCAATAGTTTATTGAATAACTTCCCCTGTTTTTCTTTGGCTAGGTAAGGGGCCAACTCTTTTTTAAGCTGCTTTTTATAGTAAAACGGAAATTTTTCAGCGTATTCTTCCACGAAGAAATCAAATGGGTTTATAACCGTCATGTCCGCGAGGACTTCAACTTCGACCGAAAATTTATCTGTTTTTTCAGGAAACACCAACCGCGCGAGGTAGTTGCCGAACGCGTCCTGCTGCCAGTTTAAGAAGTGTGCCTCGGGTACAATTTTCATGCTATAGCTATGAATCGGCGTTCTGCTATGTGGAGCAGGACGCAAGCGTATTACATGCGGCGAAAGATTTACCAGACGATCAAATGTGTAATACGTCTTGTGATGAATGGCCACTCGAATTGTCATTACTTCTCCTGCGAAAACCGCATATACGTCAACGTCCGTTTATATTTCAAATACCATGTAAAAATTTCGAAGCCCACCTCCCGCAACGGAACATAGGGAAAATTGGCTACACACCAATGTAGATGGCTTACTTTACAGACTCGCTACGCGTTACTTACGTATGAGCCAAGCCTCAAGCCTGTGTAATTCAATTTGAGAAATAAGCGATAACTTCGTTGATTGCTTACCTAGCATACATCGCGCCAACTAAGAACAAAGGCGCTGTGACGAGCAATATACAACAAGGTCGAAGTCGCGACACCAGCAACATACAAGCTCATAAGCACAGTATGTGCTTTTATTGTGAAAAATATACGTCTAACTTAATCGTAAAACTGGCTTCGGCATTCCATCCGTCGACTTTAGGGAAGAACACCTCAGGGCTAGCGGTAAGGAATACCCAGTCTTCGTGTAGCTTATAACTATAACTACTTCCAAAAAAATACGCGGTCATTTGGGTTCGGAATTCCGTCGAAAAAACTGAGCCAACCCTGTACTCCAAGGCAGACTTATCCGAAAGCCCCTGATTTAAAGATAGTACATGGACATTTTCAAAATAGTCATTCTGATCCTCAAACTCGAGCACCGTAAAATACTTTAAACCAAATCGCTCATTTATTGGCCTTAATATTTCAAGCTCGCTGGTCTCACCCCAACCGCGGTCACTAAAGTACCAGACCTCCTGGGTGAACTCAGGGAGCCATTCCCCCCACGGCTCCATCGGGCGCCTTAACCTATATCGTCCAAACGTCACCAGCGGCGCGCGAAGCTTAATACCGATTCGCGCTGATCGCTTCCACTTATTCCATTCATCATCCGGCGTTATCTCGATGCCTGACACCGACTCTTTCCGCCGAAATCGCTCGCCTGTTGAATTACTTCTCACTCGCTCTTCTAAGGAGTTTTCGGTGTATTCGTCACTACTGAAAAAGACTTTTGCTTTACGCTGAGTATTAGGAAGATCAAATTTAGCTTTCACTCTGACATCTGTCTGTATCTCGCCGTGCTCCTCCCACGTTTCTCTAAGCTGGAGCTTCACATAGCTTTCGTTTTTATATTCCGGAGGTGAGTTTTCTTTACTGAAGTAGTAGTCAACACCCTCAGCAAAGTCAATCCAGCGCTCAGACCAATTATCCCTAGTCGTTTCCGCTCGATCAAAGGTACGGCTAAAAAACCCAGCTTCAGGCTCATCCAAGTCCAGAGCGTCTTCGGCCTGCAGCCCAGCAGCCAACGACAGCCCCAGGGCGGCCCACAACAATTTTATAACCTTAGCCTTCTGATGATGCATACAACTTATTGCTCTGACAAAGAAAGATGCTGTATTAAAACTATAGGAAGTGAAAACAGATTCGTCTATCTATCGAGCATAAAAAAGGCACCCTAAGGTGCCTTTTCGACGTACGCTGATGCTAAATTAGCCATCTTTTAGAGCTTCTTGGCGTTCAAGCTCTTTCGCCATGAACTCCATCCACTGTTTTGCGTAAGTTGCAGACTTTTCACTTTTTGCCGCTTCCTTAAAGGCCTTACGCGCTCCTTCATACTCTTGAAGGTTAAAGCGAGCCATACCAAGTACAAGATAAGCATTGTCTGGTCGTTTAATATCACCTTTTCTAAATGCATTCTCTATGGCTTTTTCAGCCTTATCGAACTCATCGTTATCAAGGTAGATATTACCCAAGCGCGACCACAACTCGCCCTTATCCGATTTCTCCGCGGCCTTTGCCATCTCTGGAATAGCCTTCTTCAATTCTTGCGCTTGGCGCCATGCATTACCAAGTAACTCAAGATTTTTAGAAGTCGCAGGGATGTCGCCTTTCTTAATACCCTTATCAAGCACTTTAGCTGCTTTATATGGCACTTCCTGAGATAGGAAGAGGTAGGCCATATTAATTAGCTCTTTATCATTTTCCAGAACACCTTCGGTGTAAGCGGTCTCCATTGCTGCAGTCGCTTTTTCGTCCATTTTCAGCTCGTTGTACATTGCAGACAACTGCAGCCAGTAGGCTTTTTTCTGGTAATGCTTGAGCGTTTCTTCAAGAATCGCCGTTACGCGCTTGATATCATTCTTTTCATAATATAAGTAGCGCTGTAAACCCCACCACTGCTCTTTAGGTATCTTTCCGCGGCTAGTGTAGTCATTGATAGCAACTTCAATGTACTTTAGGGCGCGGTCAAGATCTTTGAGCTGGTAGTAACCCTGAGATAAAAGCGCATACGCGCCAGCACCCGGATCTTCGCCTAGAGCCTGCTTTGCCTTAAACCACTCTAACAGAGTGCTTACGCCGCCCTTGTAATCCTCTTTAACAAAGTAAAGCTGAGCGATGGTGTATTTTGTATTTAGCTCCATCGCTTCCGGAATATCCGGCTGCTTTACCACGTTACGATATGCATCAAGCGCCAAATCATACTTTTCCTGAGTAAAGTAGATAAACGCATACATATTATAGAGGTTGGCAAGCTCATAGCTATTCAGCGAGTTCCGCCCTTCTGTATCACGAAGGTCGTTGAGTAGCTTGACGGCTTCGTTATATTTTTTCGCGTCTGCCGCTTCTTGCGCTGCATTTAATTTTTCATAAATTTTAGCGCGGATAGCTGGCGTTCTACGTGTGCTCCGCTTGGGTTTATCTTTACTCTCAGCAGCGTGAGCAATGCCCACACTCTGTCCGCCAAGCATTGGCTGTAAGGATGAACTTACAATTGGCATGGCAAACACGGTAGCTACACCGAGAGCGATAGAACAACCCAGCTTGACCAACACTGGACGCAACGATTTAGTGCTCGAGTGATAATCAGACATCATTTTTCCAACTCATAAGTGAACCGGTTTTGTATGCCCGGCACCTCGATAGGCTCGCCGTCGGACACACGCGGTTTGTACTTAAACTTCTCTGCGGCTTTCTCAGAAGCGCGCTCGAAATAGCCCGCAGGCTGGCAATCAACCGCAACGATATCCCGAGTTGTACCAGCTTTTGTCACAGTGTATTCAACTGTGCAATAACCTGTCACACCACGACTTTGCGCGCGTCGCGGATAAATTGGAGCAACTTTTACGATCGGCAAATACTCACCATCGGAAGCAGAAAGTCCGCCGGCAGTATTAGTCAAATCAACAGATTGAGAAGGCGTCATATTGACAACATCCAAATTCGGATTGATGTCTTCCATCTCAGGTTGCTCCATATCCGGTGGCGGCTCGTCAGGCTCCTTCGGCTTATCGGGCTTGTTGTCTTTCATTGTTTCAATTTTGGTGTCAGGCATTTGTATATCGGCTAGCTTTGTACGCGGCTTTTCGTCCAGCGTTTTATCAGCCATCTCGATAAGGTACGGCATGAGGATGAACAGCGATGCCGTCACCACAAATGCCAATGCAGCACCTATAAGTAGTCGAATATTCATATTGATCAGCTGTCTTCAGTGGCCAATGAAACATCGTATACACCTGCCGACCGGCTGGCGTCGATAACCGCAGTAACCGTTTCAGTATTCGAGGCTTTATCAGCCTGAATAACTACGGCACCCTTAGGATTTTCTGCGTGCATACGCTCAACTACTGAGCGAACTGCGCGCTTATCAACCCGGCGCTTATCAATCCATATTTCATTGGTTGCTGTTACAGCAATCAGAATATTTACATTCTCTTTCTTAGTTGATGTTGACGCGTCAGGGCGGTTCACCTCGACACCAGCTTCCTTAATAAAGGACGCCGTTACAATAAAGAAGATCAACATGATAAACACAACGTCGAGCATCGGCGTCAAGTCTATTTCAGAGGGATTATCCTCTGTTCCGCCTCTTTTATTCCTTCTCATGTTAGCTCTCTTAATGATCTGTTGTCAGATGGTCTTTCAAAAGTTCGCTTTCACGGTCCGCAATACTCTTTACATAAGTATTGATAAAGACACCTGACAAAGCGGCAACCATGCCCGCCATAGTCGGGATTGTTGCTTTTGAAACACCGCCAGCCATCGACTTCGCATCGCCGCCACCGGTTACCGCCATGATGTTAAACACTTCAATCATACCGGTAACTGTACCCAGCAATCCCAACAATGGGCATAGAGCCACCATTGTTTGGATCATTGGCAAACTCGCGTTAATTTTAAGTGATACTTGAGATACCAACTTCTCGCGAATCTGCTTGGCATTCCAGGATTTGCGCTCTGTACGCTTCTCCCAAGTGCCAATAGCACCATTGACGTCTTTCGACAGGCTAAATTTGTAATACCAAAGTCTTTCTAGAGCGAGCGTCCACATCAGGAAAGTTAGGACGGCGATGGCCCAAAGTACGTCGCCGCCCGAATCCATGAATCTACGGATAATCTCGATCCATTCATTCAGTAGGTACATCGCTTAATTCCCCGCGTGACCTTCCGTGTGTTCGGCAATGATGCCCGTAGTTTGCTGATCAAGAACATGGATAATCTTCTTGGCACGACCACTAACGAAGGTGTGCAGCAGAACTGTTGGGATCGCAACCACCAGACCGAGTACTGTTGTTACCAGTGCACCAGAAATACCGCCGGCCATTGCTTTCGGATCACCTGCACCGAAGATAGTAATAGCTTGGAAGGTAATAATCATACCGGTTACAGTACCGAGCAGACCAAGAAGAGGCGCTACCGCAGCAATGATCTTCAGCAAGTTGAGCGAGTTCTCCAAGCGTGGAGTTTCCTTCAGAATTGCTTCTGAAAGCTTCAGCTCAAGCGTTTCTGGATCCATAGTTGGATTATCTTCATGCACTTTCAACACACGGCCAAGGCTGTTGTTAGTATTTGCTTTGGTGGTTTTCAACTGACTGGCAACTTTCATGTCTTCGATAGACAGAACAATCAGGCGCCAGATAGCAATCAACATCGCTAAGGCACCAACTGCAGTAATTACATAACCAACCACACCACCTTGATGCCAGCGCTCGGTAAGAGTCGGGCTATCAATCAATGCCGCTAGATAAGAACCACCTGTCGGACCTGTAGGGTCAACACCGAACGCGCTCATGCCTGAAGTAGATCCCGCGAGATCTTCAGCCCAGCCCATATATGGACCGCTAGGCTGACGTGACAATACCGCAAGTGCACCCGTTTCTGAGATGTACTGTAAGTATTCACCGTCCGCATTAACCATATTGAAGGTACCAACACGTACCACTTCTTGTTCTGCGCTTTCTCCGCCAGCACTAGTTACCGGCGTTTTGAATTTAACAACGCGACCAGACTCAGTCATTTCACGCTGTAATTCGAACCATACACGCTCGATCTCTTCAATGCTTGGCAGCTCTTCAGCACCAGCCATTTTATTAATCAAATCGTCAACGAACTGTTCACGCTGAGGGAACTGAACACTGATGATAGAAGATAGGAAGTTTGAACGAAGGTCGCCCGCTGTAGACGTCAAGTGACCGAACAGTTCAGTCAATGTACCTAGACGCTCTTTCAACTGACGCTGCTTCTCAACGATAACTGATTCGTTTTCTTCAAATGTTTTTTCCAGATCAGAAGAACGCTTTTCTTCGGCAGCCAAAGTACGCTTAGCTTCCTCAAGAGTTTTCTGCTGATCGAAACGAGCAGCGGCAAAACGTTGCTCACGCTCTTTGTTTTCACGAGCGTCAGTGGCGTAGCCCTGCTTAACCATTTTCAACAATTCGTCGAGCGATTTAGCATCTTCAGCCATCGCCGGCATAGCTGCAACGGCAATCGCGCCGCTGAAAGCCAGCACAGCAGCTTTTAATAGATTACGTTTCATTATTTAGCAGCCTCCGGAGCCGGAATCGGGAGTTTCATGATATCGATCGACGCTTGTTTGCGAGCGATACGCAGGCCTTTCTGAATAGCACCACGGTAATCGCCTGAATCCAGCTCAACCCATGCACGCTTGTCTTGATCCCAAGCACCTGATTGCTCGCCGTCAGTTGTTTGATACATCAAACCAATACGACCGATACGCAGGAAGTTAACTTCGCGGTCTGCACCGTTTACAGAAGCAACACCTTTGTAGCTATCAATTTTACGACCGTATTCGTTTTCGATTTTGTAGGCTTCGAGAACTTGACGGAATTTTTCTGCGATAGTGATATCCGAGCGATCCATATTGGTGCGTAAGAATTCAACACGCTCTTCGCGCTCTTCTTTATGGAATGGCACGTCCAGAGCAACAAACTGCTCAAGACCGTCAATCATGCGGATCAACAATGGGGTGATTTGGCGCTGAATGATAGTCGCCTCATCAACAGAGCGACCCAGACCGGCAATACGCTTCAACTGACCAGCGATCTGCTTTTCAAGACGGGCATTGTAAACGCGTAGGCCGTCTACTTGCTTCATCACTGTTTTGTAGTCTTGCAGCAAATCACCTGTCTCGGCTGCAAGGCGATCAATTTTAACTTGTGACTGCTTTGCTGCTGAAGTTCTCTTGATACCAACATCAAGAACGGTACTTACTGGAATTAAGGGCTTAACTGGCGCCGCGGCAGGTTCTTGCCCAGCAGTCTTATCAGCTGAATAGGCCGGCGATCCCGCCAGCATACCTACAGCCACACTGACCGCCAGCGCGATTGTTTTCAATCGTTGCGTTTTCATGGGAATTGCTTTTCCTATTTGGGACGTTTAGTGAAAGCAGAGCTTATTATCTTCTGTCAGCCGTACGGCCAGTCGTAAGACCGTGCTTTCATACAGCGGGGCTTATTTTAATCATGTGCAAACGTAAGAATCAACGACAAAACTAAATGTTTCGTAATATAAAATTTCTTGCCTGTTTTATGTGTTGAAGAGTTACGTTTTCGTGAAGAGCGGTAACGTCGCCCACTAACTAAGTAACGCTCAATAAGTGGAAATTGCCATCGAGAGCAAAACAAGCATGTACTGTGACCGTTTAAATATAACTTATTTATTCAAATTCTTTGCAATGTCAGAAAGCAATGGGCCGGCTTGCCATCTTCCGTTACTGGGTAACACTCGCGAACGACCTCTGCCCACTGATTTAGTTCAATTTCTGGAAACCAAGCATCCCCTTCCGGACTGACATCAACCTCAGTTACATACATTCTGGCGACCTCCGGCAAGGCCTGCCGGTAGATGGTCTCACCACCAATAACAAACACCTCATCAAGCCCCGCCAACTCGGCTTCGCGGCGCGCCAGCGCTAAAGCACCGGCTAAATCATCGACCACCGCAGCGCCTTCTGCGACATACCCTGGCTGACGGCTAATCACAATATTAGAGCGCCCAGGTAGTGGCCGACCTATCGACTCCCACGTCTTGCGCCCCATCACAATAGGCTTTGCCATCGTTGTGGCCTTAAAATGCTTTAAATCCGCCGGCAAATGCCATGGCAACTGATTATTTACACCAATTACGCGGTTTTTTGCCATCGCGACAATAAGTGAAACAGTAACCACTACTCGTCCTCTTCTTATATCGCTATCGGGGCTTTTATGGCCGGATGAGGATCGTAAGCCTCAAACTCAAAATCCTCTGCCGTATAATCGAAAATCGATGCCGGACGCCGTTTGATGACGAGCTGGGGCAGTGACCGAGGCTTGCGGCGCAACTGCTCTTCTACAATATCGTCGGTGAGGTGATTCTGGTACAGGTGGCAGTCACCGAAAGTGTGCACAAAATCACCCACCCCAAGGTCGCACTGCTGAGCAATCATATGGGTCAGCAGTGCGTAACTGGCTATATTAAACGGTACCCCCAAAAACAAATCTGCACTGCGCTGGTAGAGCTGGCAAGACAAGCGCCCTTCAGCCACGTAAAACTGAAACAAGGTATGACAGGGTGGTAATGCGGCTTTCCCGCGCCGAGCATTTTCCTGGGGGCTAAGCGACTCATCCGGAAGATCGGCAGGATTCCACGCATTGACCAACAGGCGGCGAGAGTCGGGTTTACGGCGAATCATATCCACCACCTCGCTAATCTGATCGATAGTTGAACCATCCGGACATACCCAACTGCGCCACTGCTTCCCATAAATGGGGCCAAGATCGCCGTTTTCTAATGCCCACTCATTCCATATACTGACACCGCGCTCTTGCAGCCAATTGTTATCGCAACTGCCTGCAAGGAACCAAATTAGCTCATTAATAATACTGCGCAAATGCACTTTCTTGGTGGTCAACAGCGGAAAACCCTGCTGTAAGTCAAACCGGAGCTGTCGACCAAACACCGATCGCGTACCCACCCCGGTGCGATCACCCTTGTCAGTGCCGTTATCACGCACATCGCGCAATAAATCCAAATACTGCTGCATACTATCTCCCACCTTTCACGGTTGAGCGCGTGTAAGTCCAAATCAGCAGACCGCCACCAATTGCAATCATAGGCAGCGACAATTCCTGCCCACGCGTCATCCAACCAAGCATATCAAAACCAATATGGCTATCCGGCTCTCGAACAAACTCCACTAGAAAGCGGAAGCTTCCATAGCACAGCAAAAATAAAGACCCGGCAGCATAGGGGGGCCTCTGCTTGCGGGTAAACAAAAATATAATCAAAAACAACACGACGCCTTCGAGCATAAATTGGTAGAGCTGCGACGGATGCCTTGGCAGCTGCATTGGATCGCGCGGAAACAACATGCCCCAAGGTTGATCCGTGGGACGCCCCCACAACTCTTGACCAATAAAATTCCCCAGGCGCCCCAAACCGAGACCGATTGGCGCTAACGGCGCTATAAAATCCCAAAGCGACGCAACCGGCACCTGAATTCGGCGGGCGTACAACGCCACCGCCACAACCACACCTAGCAAGCCACCGTGAAAAGCCATTCCCCCTTCCCACACGCGGAACAACCAGAGAGGGTCTTGTAAAAACTGCGGGAAATTGTAAAACAGCACGTAGCCAAACCGGCCACCAACGATAACACCCACCGCGCCGTAAAAAATCAGATCTTCAACTTGAGCCTCATTCACCGGACTCCAAGCCTGCTTTGTTCGACTTTTGGCGATATACCACGCCGCGGCGAAACCCGCCAAATACATTAGCCCATACCAATGTATCGCCAACGGGCCAATCTCTACCGCCACAGGATCAAAACCCGGATGTATCAACATGCCTTATAGCGCTCCCCAAATGAACTGACCACCAACAAATAACAAAAACAGCGCGAAACACTGTTTCAAACGTCGCGCCGAAAGTCGTTGCGCCAATATCGCCCCTAGCTTAGCGAAGGGCGCACTCAACAACACAATACCGATAAACGCCGGCAAATAGACATACCCAAAGCTGTAGGCGGGCAAATCTTGATGACCAAAACCGGCCACCATATTACTTGCCGACCCCACCAAAGCAATAGGCAGGCCGCAAGCGGCGGAGGTTGCCACCGCCGCCTGCATACGCACATTGCACCACGTCAAATACGGCACAGTTAAGGCGCCTCCGCCAATACCAAACAGCGCAGAAACGTAGCCTACACCACCCCCAACTGCAGCCAAACCCAAGGCTTCAGGAAGCTGGCGCGATGCCGCCGGCACCGCACCCAAGCCCATGTAAGCGGCAATAATAAGACTAAATACGCCGAAGGCTAACTTTAACGCCGCACCAGAAAGCGTTGCCGCGGTAGCCACACCAAACACCACACCAATCGCGATACCTGGAGCCAAACTTCGCCAGCACAGCCAATCAACATTGCCCAGCTTATGGTGGGCCCGCACCGAACTAATCGACGTCACCACAATCGTTGCGAGCGAGGTACCCACCGCCAATTGCATTGACACCTCTGGCGCCACCGACAATAAACCAAAACAGACAACCAATGCGGGAACAATAACCAAGCCACCGCCAACACCGAACAAGCCAGCGGCCAAGCCCGCAAACGCGCCAACGGTCAAATAAACCAATAAAATCATGCCGCCGAAGTCTCGCGCAAAGCTGCTATTATGACGGCCAAACCCTACAAAAAACAGCGAATGAAGCAATGTGCCTGATATTATTAAGCTGGCAAAATGATCCCGAGCACCCACTCATCGTCGCAGCCAACCGGGACGAATTCTTCCAGCGCCCCACCCTCGCCGCCAACTTTTGGCCCGAGCACCCTGAAATATTAGCGGGTCGAGATTTAGAATTCGGCGGCAGCTGGTTGGGTGTCAGCCGCCTAGGTCGATTTGCAGCGGTGACTAACCTGCGCGAAGTTGTCGCCAGCGGCGACCGCAGCCGCGGTGACTTAGTAAAAGACTTTCTATTGAGCACACAAAGCAGCAGTCAATTTGCCGAGCAACTAGAGTCTGAGAAAAGCCAATACCGCCCCTTTAACTTCATCGCCAGCGACGGCAATTCATTTTGCTATATCAACAATGTCGAGGCGGGCTGGCAAACATTAGCCCCGGGAGTTTACGCCATTGGCAATATTCCGCGCAGCGATGAAAATGCGAAAACCATAAAAGGTCGCGAGGACATGAGCGAATTGATGGCAGAGCACGTCAGCCCTCAAAAACTACTCAACTTACTGCAAGATAAGACACCAACCATCGTTAGCGACGACGAGATACACAAGGCATTGTCCTGTCGCTTTGTTAGTTTTGACGGCTATGGCACCCGCTCAAGCAGCATTGTGATCGCGAGTGACAATGGCCGCTGGGATGTCTGGGAAAAACAGTATGCGATAAGCGCTTCACAACAAGAAACGCTCCAACATTTTCACTTTACAGCGCGCCCGAATGGCTAAAGCTAAGCACCAACCGGTTGCAGCAGGCGCTCCATACCAATATCAATCATCGCGCTACGCAGCAATGCTTTTACTTCGTCAGCAGTATCGACCTGCATAGCTGCGCCCAATAACCCCTCAAGGTCATCAAATCGGCAACTTCGGATTACCGCCTTCACCCTGAGCAAACTATTATCATTCATAGACAGCATGTCGTAGCCCATCGCCATCAACAGCAGAACCGCCGCAGGATCACCGGCCAACTCACCGCAAATACCCACCGGCTTACCTTCCGCATGCGCCGCATCCACCACCTGCTGCAGGCTATTCAACACCGCGGGGTGATAGGCATGATACAAATCTGCGACCCGGGTATTATTGCGATCCACCGCCAATAGATATTGGGTTAAATCGTTTGAACCCACTGACAAGAAATCAACCCGCCGCGCCAATTGCCGCGCCTGATAGACTGCGGCCGGAACCTCAACCATGACACCTATAGGCGGCAAAGTGATATCCCAGCCATCTTCAACCAGCTCTTCGTAGGCTCGCCGCACAAGCTCTAAGGCTTCATCCACCTCCTGCACATTACTAATCATCGGCAACATAATGCGCAGATTATTCAGCCCTTCACTGGCCTTGAGCATCGCCCTAACCTGCACCAAAAATATCTCGGGATGATCCAAGGTAACGCGAATGCCGCGCCAGCCTAAAAAGGGGTTTTCCTCTTCGATGGGGAAATACGGCAAGGCCTTATCACCACCGATATCGAGGGTACGCATGGTAACGGGCAGCGGCGCAAAGGCGATTAATTGCTCGCGATAGATTGCCCGCTGCTCTTCCTCACTAGGAAAACGTTCGCGCAATAAAAATGGAATTTCAGTTCGATACAAGCCAACGCCTTCGGCGCCGCGATCTAATGAGCGCGCCACATCCGCCATCAAACCTGTATTCACCCATAGCGGCATACGATGACCGTCCAGGGTTTCACTTTGCAGGTCGCGTAATGCCTCTAGGCCTTGAGTGAGAACCTGATCTTCTTCCGACACCGAGCGAAAATGCTCGTAAACCTCGGCGGATGGGTTGTAGTGCACATACCCGGAATAGCCATCAACAATCAGATTGGCATTTTCAATTTGGGTATATGGCAAATCAGCGGCACCCATTACCGTGGGTATACCCATTGCTCTCGCCAAAATAGCGACGTGAGAATTGCTAGAGCCACGCACCGACACCATGCCGACCAGTTTTTCTCGCGGTACCTCTCCCAACATCGAAGCGGTTAACTCTTCGCCAACTAAAATGGTTTTATCTGGATACTCTGCTGGCTCAACATCACTGGTCTGCAGATACGCCAACACCCGCCGCCCCAAATCCTTGATGTCGGTGGCGCGCTCCTTGAAGTAGGCGTCCTCCATCATCTCAAAGGTGCGGATATGACTAGACATCACTTGGCTTAGAGCGCCCTGCGCCCACTCACCTTCATTGATCTTTTTAACGACCTCAGCAGCCCAGGTACCGTCATCAATAATGCGTAAATACACATCAAACAGGGCGTGCTCATCAGCGGGTAACTGGGTAAGTAATTTTTCGCTCAGCGCGTGAATATCTGTTCGCACTGCCTGCAAAGCGGCCTGAAATGCCTGTAACTCAAGCTGTGGGTCATCGCTCTGCCGTCTCGGCACCGAGTGCAGCTCTGCTATTGGTGCAACGATCACGGCGCGCCCAATGGCTATCCCGGTTGCACCGGCGATACCTTTAAACGACGCCGTTGCGCCGACGGCATTCTGAGAGGTGGTAATCGAGCCGGTCGCGCGAGCATGAGCGATAACACCCGCCAGCTGCGCCGACATAGTAACTAAAAATGCCTCTTCATTTTCATCGAAGCGACGGCTGTCTTTCTGCTGGACAACCAAAACGCCCATCACCGTACGCTGGTGAATAATGGGGGCACCCAAAAAGGAGTGATACTGCTCTTCACCTATGCCGGGCAAATATAGGAAATTGGGGTGCTTTTCCGCGTGATCCAAATTAACCGGCTCTTCGCGACGGGCAACTTGCCCCACCAAACCCTCATCGGGACCAAGGCTGACTTTACCAATGAGATCCGGATTTAAACCTTGGTTTGCCATAAAAATCAGGCGCCCAGAGTCAGGGTCTCGCAAATATACCGTGCATACCTCAGTGCCCATTACTTCAGCGATGCGACTTACAATAATGTCCAAGGCTGACTGCAAATTACCGGCAGCATTAACTGCCTGAACAATACTGCGCAGCGCCTCTAGCATCATAGTAATTCACCAGTCATGGCATCTTTCACTAGGCGAGCATGTCGCGGGGCCAGCTCTTTCATGGCGCGCCGATACACTTCTCGCTTAAACGCAACCACCTGACCCAGAGGATACCAGTAACTGACCCACTGCCAATGATCAAACTCGGCCTTGTCGCCGCAATTAAAACTGACTTTGGTGTCAGCGGCCTTCATTTGCAGTAAAAACCATTTTTGCTTCTGGCCAATACACAGCGGTTTATTGTCGCGCCGAATTAAGCGCTGAGGCAGACGGTAGCGCAGCCAACCGCGTGTGCAGGCGAGTAGGCTTACGTCATCCTCACGCAAACCAACTTCCTCGTACAACTCCCGATACAAGGCCGCCTCTGGCGATTCGCCCTCGTGAATACCGCCCTGCGGAAACTGCCACGCACTTTGACCAACACGGCGCGCCCACAACACCTGACCCTGCTCATTTGCAAGCACGATGCCAACGTTGGGACGAAATCCATCCGAGTCAATCACTACATCACCTATTGTTTTGATTTTATTTCCATTTTCTATTGTTCCACAAATTCCCGACCCTGGGAATTCACTCTACCAACAACACGATAGAAAGATGAAAATGCTTTCGCCAAACGCTATGCTATGCCGCCTTGGCAAGCCGCCTTTTTGGAGATTTACATGGCCCTGGCAATTTTCGATCTCGACAACACCTTACTCGCCGGCGATAGCGACCATGCTTGGGGCGAGTTTTTAGTAGCCAAAGGTATTGTCGACAGCGGCGAGTTTAAAACCCAAAACGACAAGTTTTATCAACAATACCAGCAAGGCGGGCTCGATATAGACGCCTATTTGCGTTTTGCCCTAAGCCCGCTAAGCAAATACGATCGCCAAGAGCTGGCCGCGATGCACGCCAATTTTATGGCTGAATACATTGCACCTCTCAGGCTGCCAAAGGCAGATGCGCTACTCCAGAAACACCGCGATGCCGGTGACTTTGTTATGATTATTACCGCCACCAATAGTTTCGTCACCAGACCTATTGCCGAAGCCTTAGGTGTAACCACGCTGCTAGCCAGCGAAGGCGAAATTATCAACGAGCGCTACACCGGCGAACCCAGCGGTATACCCTGCTTCCAAAACGGCAAGGTGATCCGCCTGCAACATTGGCTTTCAGACACAGGCCGCTCACTCAGCGGCAGCTACTTTTACAGTGACTCCCACAACGATTTACCACTGTTAAAATCAGTTGATCACCCCGTCGCCGTTGACCCTGACGATACGCTGCGCGCAGCAGCGTTAGCAGCTGGCTGGCCGGTTATCAGCCTTAGAAATTAATTTCGCCCACAAAAAAGCCCGGTCAATGCCGGGCTTTTCGCGCAAAATTGAAACTACTCCTCACACTGATCGTCGTAAGCCTCTGCATCAAGCAGGTTATCTAGCTCACTTAAATCAGAGGGCTGCATACGGAAAAACCAACCGTCGCTGTAGGGATATTCATTGACCGTTTCAGGGCTTTCATCCAAAGCGTCGTTCACTTCGATGATTTCACCAGATACTGGCGCGTAAATATCCGATGCCGCTTTGACGGACTCGACCACCGCCGCCTCATCACCCTGCGAATACTCCGCACCTACTTCTGGCAATTCAATAAACACCACATCACCAAGGGCGTTCTGAGCGTGGTAACTAATTCCTACAGTAATCGTGCCGTCTGACTCAAGGCGCGCCCACTCGTGGCTGCTAGCATATTTTAATTCGCTGGGGGTATTGCTCATTTAATGGCCGTCCTCTGCTGACGATTCGTTAGATTTGCGCATTTTAACGCCGCGCTCGACAAATACAAAGTGCTCAATGACGACTGCGACGGATACTGATTACTACCGGGATTAATCCAGCCGCTACTAAGGCCAAGGCGGGCAATGCCGCAAGCTGCCACTGGCCCTCTGCCGTCATCTCGTAAATTCGTACCGCTAGAGTGTCCCATCCGTAGGGACGAAGCAATAAAGTCGCGGGCATCTCTTTCATCACATCCACAAACACCAAGACCATCGCCGTCAATAAACCGGGCCTCAGCATCGGCAAATAAATGCGCCACACGAGCTCGCTGCCATTGGCACCCAAGGTGCGGGCCGCCTCAGGTAAACTGGGACGAATACGCTCTAAAGACGATTCCAAGGGGCCGCTAGCGACGGCTAAAAAGCGAATCCAGTAAGCAGCCAACAGGGTTGCGATAGACCCCACTAGCACCGGCACCGGTGACATGCCTAACCAGCGCTGAACAGGGATAAAAACTTGGTTATCAATAAACGTAAACGACAGCATGATACCCACCGCCAAGACCGAGCCCGGCAGGGCGTACCCCAGCTGCGCCACGCTAAAAAAACCGCCGCGCTTAAATTGGCGACGATTAAAAGCCAGCACTAGCGCCAAAAATACCGTGATCGCTGCGGCGAGGCCAGCCAATAACACCGTGTGTTGCAGCAATTCAAAAAACCGCTGATTAAGTTGCGCGACGCCTTCATCGACCGCCCACACCAGCAACTGGAAAACCGGCAACACAAACGCAAGCGCCAACACCACACTACAGCATATGGTCATTGCCCACGCTTTTACCGGCTTCACGGCAAAACGGTAGCGATGCTGCAAACGTCCACCCTGCACAAAACGGCGGCCACCGCGGGAGCGACGCTCCGCAAACAAGGTTAACGCCACAAACAACAGCAGTATCGAGGCCAACTGTGCGGCGGCTTGAATATTAAAAAAACCAAACCACGACTTGTAAATGGCGGTGGTAAAGGTGTCGTAATTAAATACCGCGACGGTGCCAAAATCCGCCAAGGTCTCCATCATCGCCAAGCTCACGCCCGCCACAATGGCCGGTCTCGCCATCGGCAGCGCAACGCGATAAAACGCCTGCCAAGGATTGCAACCCAGTACCCGCGCCGCCTCGGTGGTATCGCTGCTCTGCGAAAGAAAGGCACTTCGCGCCAGCATGTAAACGTAGGGATACAAAACTAAAGAGAAAACGATAATGACAGTCAGTGCATTGCGCACATCCATGCTGCCGTATTGCTGACCAAACTGCAGCCGCAAAAAGCTCTGCAGCGGCCCACCAAAATCAAAAACACCAAGAATAACAAACGCCATCACATAGGCCGGCACCGCCAAGGGCAACATTAGCAGCCATTCAAACCACGCGCGGCCGGGAAATTCGCACATCACCGTCAGCCACGCCAAGCCAATACCCAACACGCTGACCAGTATTGCCACGCCCACCAACAGCACCAAGGTATTGAATAATAAGCTGGCCAACTGAGTGGCAATTAAATGCTGCCAAACCTCAGTTTGCGCCGAGCCCCAACTCATCACCACGACCAAGATCGGCGCCATCACTGCGAGCACAGCGGCAACACCAATTAATCGCAATAACCATAGACCAGCGGCCGATCGACGCGGTGCGCCACCGGCCTCTGACAAAGCAAACTCTTGGGATGCGAACAATGGCCGTGGCTTATCGGGCACTTAGCGATATCCCGCGCGATCCATCAATTTAATGGCGTCGCCCTGCAAGCGACCCGCCTCGCTCAAAGGCATCGTATCGGCGCGGAAACTGCCCCACTGATTGATAAGTTCAGAAGGCGCGGTTTTATCGTTAACCGGATACTCCTGATTTAAGTGCGCAAAATCATACTGCGCCGAAGGCCCAGACAACCACTCCAGTAATCGCAGGGCATTTTCTTTATGCTTGCTCGCCTTGGTGATTCCCGCCCCGGAAACATTCACATGTACGCCTCTCGCTGCAACACCCTCTCCACCCTGATTAGCCCAGAACAAACCTATCGGCAACTCGGGGTTTTCAACTAGCATGCGGGCGAGATAATAGGTATTCACCAAGCCAACATCACACTGCCCCGCCTCAATAGCCTCGACCACTTTTACATCGTTTGAGAACGGTGGCACCGCCAAGTTATTTACCCACGCGCCGACAATTTGCTCAGCCTTTTCTTCACCGAAGGCCGAAATCATGCTGGCAACAAGCGACTGGTTATACACTTTCTTAGACGTACGCAGGCACAAACGCCCACTCCATTTTTCATCGGCAAGATCTTCATAACCCGCCAGCTCTTCCGGCTTAACGCGGTCAGTTGCATAAACAATGGTGCGGGCGCGAATAGACACACCAAACCAGCGTCCCTGCTCGTCACGCAGGGCAGGCGGAATATTTACCGACAGTGTTTCAGACTGAACCGCGTGCAAAATTCCCATATCGGCAGCGTGCCAAAGATTTCCCGCATCAACAGTGATTAACATATCGGCGGGCGAGTTCTCTCCCTCTGCTTTTAAACGCGCCAATAACGGGCCCGCCTCATCGGTCACATAGCGGATAGAAATGCCCGTTTCTTTAGTAAAATCATCAAAAATAGGCTTTATAAGCTGTTCAATACGCGAACTATAAACAACCAGTTCCGGTCCTTTTGCGGCAGGCGGCTCACTATTACCGCAGGCGGCCAATACCAGTGTCGCCAAAAAAAGCAGCGCGATTTTATGCATTATCCAAGCCTCTACACAAAAATTTCGGGCGTAGATGATAATTATTATCATTAAATATCTCAATGTATTCCACGATTTATTACTACTAAATGCCGCCTAAGATCCAAATTAATCAAGGCGTCACTGGGAGTTGGTGCAATAGCTTAAGAAAAACCTTACGGCTTGTCAGACAAACCCATCGCTTTTGCGATGATTTGTCTTTTAAGTGGCAGGGCCGCATCCAGCCAGCGCATACCGGTGTTTCTCAGCAATCGCAGGGGCATGGCAGGGGTTTCAAACAAATGCTGAAAGCCTTCCATCAAGGCCATCATTGCCAAATTGCCGCCCTTGCGCCGGCGCTGATAGCGACTTAACACCGCATTATCTGCCAGCGACAAGCCACGCTCACAGGCGCGTCGACACTCTTCGGCGAAGACCATCGCGTCTTGAAAGCCAAGATTAATGCCCTGGCCGGCTAGAGGATGAATCGTGTGCGCAGCATCGCCAAGTAAGACTACCCCGTCGCAGACATAGTCCGCCGCATGGCGCTGCCTGAGCGGAAAACTAAAACGGCGACTACTCGCCACCACCGCTCCCAATCGATGTTCAAATTTGGCGGCCAGCTCGCGGCAAAAATCATCGTCATCAAGCTGCATCAATTGTGCTGCAATCTCAGGTTTTACCGACCACACAATGGAGCAGTAACGCTGTTCACCAGCGGCATCAGGCAGGGGCAAAAATGCCAGCGGCCCCTCAGGTAAAAATCGCTGCCAAGCGGTTTTACAATGCGGCTGCGCGGTTTCAACCGTCGCCACAATTGCGTGGTGATGGTAATCCCACTCGCGGGTAACAAAGCCAGCCCAATCACGAATCTTAGAATTGGCGCCATCGGCGGCAACCACCACCGGACTGCGAATAAGTTTGCCACCCGCCAGACTCAAATTTACGAGGCCTGGCTGCCGGTCCATGGTTTCGACAGGAGCGCCGAAGTAGCACTTCACGCGCCCGTTTTCGCGCAGATTATTAATAAGAGAGGCATTGATTAAGCGGTTTTCAACGATATGACCGAGGGCGGGACGCCGAACCTCACTGGCCGCAAAATGGATGCGGCCGGTGCCTTCTCCATCCCACACTTCCATATCGGTGTATGCACAGGCCCGCCGACTAACGATATCGGACCAGGCACCTAGCTCGTCTAAAAAACCGCGTGAGGCCTCGGTAAGCGCGCTGACTCTGGCGTCAAAATCGAAAACGCTGTCTTCAATTTTCGGCCAGCCTTCGCGCACCGGCTGCGCCTCAAGCAGCGCCACTTTTATCGGCAAATCCGCCACCGCCAGCGCCAGCGCGGCACCCGCCATGCCCGCCCCCACAATCACTAAATCAAAATCAGCAATATTCTCTGCCGACATCCGCATTACTCCGCTGCGGCACCGGGCAAAATGCCCGCTGCTCTGGCTACAAAACGTGATTTTGCCGGTGGGGTGACATCCAGCATAGAAAGACCGAGATTTCTAAACAAACTGAGCATCGGCTTACGATTACTGAAAATGCCGGTGAGCTGATCGGAGAAAGTCGTGGTCACCAACTGGTCGCCACGCTGACTATTGATATATTTCTGCAATAATTTTAAATCACCGAGATTCTCGCCGCGACTGTGCGCAGTCGCCACCAAGCGACTCAGGCACGCCACATCGCGCAGCGCTAAATTAAAGCCCTGCCCAGCCACCGGATGCAGTGAGTGGGCAGCGTTACCCAGCACCGCTACTTGGCCACGAACCTGCTCATCGGCTTGCATTAAGCGCAGCGGAAAAGCATTGCGCTGGCCGACTTTGCGCAAGCGGCCCAAGCGATAGCCAAAGTTGCGCTGCAGCTCTGCTAAAAATTCCTCGTCCGACCACGTTGCAACTTCATCAGCCATGGCTTCGGGAAAGGTCCACACCAATGCAGAGCGGGACATACCAGACTCATCGGCTAACAGCGGTAACAAGGCCAGCGGCCCGCGCTCGGTAAAACGCTCGTAGGCACAGCCTTTGTGGGGCTTTTCCGTCGCGACATTCGCGATCACTGCGACCTGGTGATAATCGTCAACACTTGCGCCAATACCAAGCTGAGTGCGCAAGCCAGAATCAGCGCCGTCGGCAATGGCAACTAACTGGGTCGTGACTTCTCGCAGTGAATCGCCCTCACGCACACTCAAAGTCGCATAGGACTGCGACACCACCACAGACTCTACCGAGGCCGGTGACAGAAATTCCACCGCCGTGTTCTGGCGCAATTGATTGAGCAAAACATTGCCAAGCCAGGCATTTTCAACAACGTAACCTAAGGCACTCCAACCCTGGCTTTCTGCGCTCATTAACACGCTGCCAAAATGGCCGCGGTCAGACACATGAACCTGTGAGATGGCACAAATATGTTCCGCAAGCAGCGACCACACCGCCAGCTCTTCATAAATTTGCGCGCTGCCAAAAGACAAGGCCGTAGAGCGCGCATCAAAGCTGGGCCGATAAGCGGGCTTACCCTCGCCCTGCGGCGGCAGCGGGAAATTTTCTACCACCAAAACGCGCAGTCCCGCCTGACTAAATTTATCAAGACACAGGGCCAAGCTAGCGCCGACCATGCCGCCGCCAGCGATCACCACATCGTAATCAGGCCGAGGCAAGACGCGCCTCCGCCATCAAGGCTTCTATCTCTTCCGCTTCTTTGGGCACGTTTGCCGTCAAAATTTCACAGCCAGATTTGTTTACCACCACATCGTCTTCAATACGAATGCCAATACCGCGCCACTTCGCATCAACGTCTTTATTATCAAACGCCACATAGATCCCTGGCTCGATGGTAAGCGCCATGCCCTCTTCAAGCACCCGCCACTCACCGCCCACTTTGTAGTCACCGACATCGTGAACGTCCATGCCAAGCCAATGACCGGCTCTGTGCATATAGAACGGACGGTAGGCTTCGGCGGCAATAAGTGCATCAACATCGCCACTGAGTAGGCCCAACTTCACGAGCCCCGCCGTGATCACCCGCACGGTTTCGTCGTGGGGCTGATTCCAATGATTGCCTGGCTTCACTGCGGCAATGGCGGCTTTTTGCGCATCTAATACCACCTCGTATAAGGCCCGCTGCTCGGGGCTAAAACGGCCGTTAGCGGGAAACGTGCGGGTGATATCGGCGGCGTAATAATTCAGCTCGCAGCCGGCGTCGATCAACACTAGATCGCCGTCGCGAACTTCGCAGCTATTCTCTACATAATGCAATATGCAGCCATTTTTGCCGGCGCCAACAATCGTGCTATAGGCTGGAAACCGCGCGCCATTGCGGCCAAATTCATGCAGAATTTCAGCTTCTAATTGATATTCAAATACACCGGGCCGGCACAAGCGCATTGCGCGGCTATGGGCCTCTGCTGAAATTTCGCCGGCGCGACGCATCACTTTTAACTCCGCCGCCGACTTATATAAACGCAGATCGTGTAAATGATGATCCAGATCCAAAAACTCCCCTGGCGGCTGGGCGCCAGTGCGCACTTTGGAGCGAATCACGTTCACCCACTGCATCACCTGTTGATCGAACTCAGTGTGCCGCCCCATGGCGTAATACACCCTCTGACGCCCCTCCAACAGGCCGGGAAGAATGTCGTCAATATCGGTAATAGGGAATGCATCATCGGCGCCGTAGAGAGAACAGGCCCCCTCTGGGCCAGCGCGATAGCCAGTCCACAGCTCCATGGCCGGATCGCGGTCTTGGCAAAATAGCACACACTCCCCAGTAGCACGGCCAGGCAGCAAGACCAAAACCGCATCGGGCTCGTCAAAGCCCGTTAGATAATAAAAGTCACTATCCTGACGAAAAGCGTATTCAGAATCCCGATTTCGGGTCACCATTTTGGCAGAGGGCACCACAGCAATACTGTCTGGCTCCATCAGTGCCATTAATTTTTTGCGGCGGCGAGCAAATTCCTGCTTACTAATCGTCATGCTTTTCTCATTACCCTTCACTAGTGGGGGAATATTGGCGGAAACGCTGTATTAAATACTACAAAAGCTTATCACAGCAGCGCCTAGACTGAGCGCTGCATTGCACTTGCGGCAATGCAAATCAGTGCAAGCGCGGTGTATCGCCGTCATCGGCGGACACCTCGCCGCCATTACACTCAATAAAGATGGTCATCGCGGCCACTCGCACATACTCACAGACCGCAAAATAATCCTGCTCCCCGTCTTCATCAGTTTGCTCATCGGCCGATACTTGGGCGATTGCGGCAATATCGCTAATCGCTTCGGTCAGATCAGCCGAATAGGTTTTTTGCTTATCCACACTCTGCTGCTTGCCTGCCATCGCAAACCCCGTCAGATAGCCTTGGCACCACTGCCCCAAACTCGCGATACGCTGATCCAAATCGAACTCATCGTCCGGCAACAACAAATCCAAGCTCATCTCGCCAGACTCCATGCTGTCCAGCGCAGCGGTATACACCCTATATAAGGCGTCACTTTGCTCGGGATCGGGATTTTCACAATCCAGCAAATCGATACAGTGCTTAAGCCACGCATCCGCGCTAATACGTCCGCCAACCGAGACGAACCCCGCTGCATAGCCGTGCAATTCAGCCGGCGGCTGCAGCGCCCCCAAACTCAAAAATAAATTAGCAAGATCGTCGTGTTCTAAGCTGGCGGTCATGTCGTTAAATCCATCAATACATCAGTAGCCGGCAATGGTAGCGCTGCAGCGCGATAAAATCGAATATCAATGCACTTATCAAGCTAGCACCTTTACAAGGCCTAGCGCTTGCCACCCATGTTAGCGTGCCGGCTAGATACGGCAGTGTCACCATCCATCTGTAAAGTGCCATGACGGAGCGGCCTCACTTAATTACGTTGACCCACCCATCAAGGCCAATCTACTATTATCCAATATCTTTCTATAAACGGACGCAATCTCAAGATGGATCAGCGACAGTTGCAACTTTTGGAACGAAAAGTAGATGAAATTGTCCAGTTGTGCGAACAACTCGACAAAGAAAATCGTGCATTAAAAGCAGACGCATTACACTGGCGTACTGAGCGCGAACAACTGATCGAAAAAACTGATATCGCCCGCGCGAAAGTTGAGTCCATGATTCAGCGTCTGCGCGCACTGGAGAAAGAGTCGTGAGCACCAACACCATCACCTTAAAAATACTCGATAAAGAATATCAGGTGGCGTGCCCACCAGAAGAGCAAGCCGCATTGATGCAGGCTGGCCAGTTTCTAGACCAAAAAATGCGCGGCATCCGCACCTCGGGCAAAGTTATTGGTCTAGAGCGCATTGCCGTCATGGCGGCATTAAACATTAGCTACGAAATGCTGCAAGCCAAACAAAATGCCACCCCCACAGAAGAAGAAAACCAAACCGTTAACCGCATTAGCGACAAAGTTGAACAAACATTGCAGCGCTGCCGGCAGCTTGATATCAGCTAGTGTAAACAAGCACATCCCCTTATAGGTCTACCCTGTTATTAGCCAAAGCCAAGCGGTATACTTAGCTACACCCTGGGATATTAGCTAGGCTGCTTAGACCCCTGAGCCGATGCTTTTCCCCCCGGAGGGCTCTAGCCGAGATTGGTGTGCATGTCCGCTTGTCGGAAAGCCTAAAAATCTCGCGGAGAACTCCACCTTGAACCGCTGGGTTCAAGGGCCACGTAGCCGGCGGTATCTTGGGGCCTTTTTTTACACCTCCCGCACATCCTGCTTAAATCATCACAATTTATTGTGTCGACGCTATACTGCTCTAGATGAACGCCACCCTTAAATCCAAATTGCGACGCGAACTTCGCGCTAGACGCCAAAGTCTCAGCGAAGATCAGCAAACCATCGCCGCCAAGCAGTCAACGCAACGCCTTATTCGGCTGCCCGCATTCCGCTGTGCTCGTCACATCGCCGCCTATATTGCCAGCGATGGTGAAATCTCACCGGCACCGCTTTTACGTTTCGCCAAACTAAATGCAAAGCACTGCTATCTACCTAAAATATCTCGGTCGGCGACAAGTAATAGCATGGCGTTTTACCCCTACCACCCCCGTCAAGCACTCGGCCCAAATCGATATGGTATTGGCGAGCCCGCAGGCTTGCGCCGGCAGCCGCGAGCGCCGCGCAAACTAGATATTGTGCTTTTGCCTTTAACGGGCTTCGACAAACATGGCCGACGTCTCGGCATGGGCGGTGGATATTACGACCGCGCTTTTGCCTTTAAACGAACATATAAAGTGCGAAAACCCATCATGATTGGTCTCGCTCATCACTGCCAAGAAGTTAACTCACTGCCGACTGATCACTGGGATATCCCACTAGATTTTATTGTGACGGATAGACAAGTTATAAAAGTGAGACGGCGGTGAAAACCGCGACATGGATTCGTTGTGGTATCTCGTCGTACAAGCTCCGATCGGGTATCCAGATGAGCGGAGTGATTACCTTTTACTCGATACCTTCGCGTCGAAACACTTTGTAGACAAACTACAAGCATTGGTTTCGGCCTGCCGGGCGACTAATTTATTCGACACCATGTGCCTCACCCTAGAAGTCGCCAAAAAAAAGGCGATCCATTAAAAAGCTAATTGTCTTTTTCCTAGGACCACACTAGGGCAGCTTATCGAGACCGGAGCTCACCACCAATCTGAGTTTGGCATCGGCTTCTTCGGTAGCACGTTGAAGACACTTGGCCAGCTCATCCCCGCTCATGGGTTTACTGAAATAATAACCCTGAAAACTCTGACAACCCCGTTCCTGTAACAAGCGGCACTGCTCTTCGGTTTCCACGCCCTCGGCAATGACGCCTAGGCGCAAATGGTGGGCCATGGAGATGATGGTCTCAACGATGATCAAATCGTTTTCGTCGGTAGCAATATCGCGCACAAAGCTTTGATCAATTTTCAACTGATCCAGCGGAAGTTGCTTGAGATAGAACAAGGAGGAATAGCCGGTACCAAAATCGTCGACCGATAGACGAACTCCCATAGATTTTAACGCCATCATTTTCGCAATGGCATTGCAGCCGTGATCCATGATCACGCCCTCGGTAATTTCCAGCATTAGCTTATTGGCCGGAACGCCGAATTCATGTAATGCCGAGCACACTTCGGCTACGATATCGCCCTGTTGAAACTGACGGGGACTGGCGTTTACTGAGATATGGTCGAGTTCGATTCCCTGCTCAGTCCAGCTGCGAAATTGACGGCAGGCCTCCCTGAATACCCATCGCCCCATGGCGTTAATCAGCGCGCTTTCCTCAGCGATTGGGATGAAGTCCGCCGGTGAGACCATGCCTCGCTGGGGATGTCTCCAGCGGACTAGGGCTTCCACGGCGTGGCACCGGCCGTGTTGATCCACTTGGGGCTGGTAGTAGAGCAACAACTCATTAGTCTCAATGGCTATCCGCAGCTCCTTTTCTATTTTCAGGCGCTGGTCAACGGCTTGCTGCATGCTGCTCTCAAAGAAACGGTAGGTATTCCGACCGTTATTTTTGGCCGTGTACATGGCCGTATCAGCCTGCTTGAGGACATCCTCCACGCTGTAGCGATCACCGGAGAACACACTGACGCCGATACTGGCGGAGATATGGTAGAGATTATCATTAAGAAGAATGGGATCGGCCATTAGGGTGATGATTCGGGCAGCCATTTCACTGGCGTGAGTGACCGCCACGCTCTGGTCTTTATCACCATTTAATATCAATGTGACAAACTCATCACCGCCAATCCTGAAAATGGTGTCCTGCCCACGCAGCCCGCGCCGCAGGCGTTCGCTGATTTGCACCAGTACGCTATCGCCGACACTGTGCCCCAATGAGTCATTGATATGCTTGAACTGGTCGAGATCCAAAAACAGCACAGCACCAAAGCGGTGGTCGCGGCGAGAAGACTGAAAATACTCTTGGAGCTTGTCTCTAAGCATTCGCCGGTTCGGCAGCCCGGTGAGGGCGTCGTAGAAGGCGAGCTGCTCAATCTGATTCTGGCTTTGCATCAGCAACTCAGTTTGCTGATTAAACAAGTGAGTCAACGCACCCAGCTCACCGCGATCGTTAGTTTTCAACAACGGCGTCTGCGGGTTATCGCTGGCTAGCTTACAGCGCAGTTGCGTCGTGAGCTGGCGCAGTGGCGCCGTCAATTGATGCCTGACCAGCAAGGAGGCCAGCAGGATGACCAAGGTCACAGAGAGCAGCACTACCATGCTCATACGATTGATGACGCGAACAGCATCCAGACGCGCCGCCGCGTCGGGCATGACGGTAACAATTTGCCAAAATGTGCTCGGCATTGTGGTCACGGTGACAAAGACATTGTCCTTTAGCAGGTAGTCATTTGCTAACACCGCGTGCGCTACTACTGGAGTGGCGCTGCGATAGCGGTTGTTATCAAGTATGGCAGCGGCAATCAATTCTGCCTCCTGCCGAGATATCTGATAGCTTTCCCGCTCAAGTTGTTTAGCCAGCTTAGTGACTGAAATAGAGTTGTCTCGATTGTGCAGAAAGTCGCCAATCTGCCGCGCCATGAGGTTATCCAAGTCCTGATAGGCAGACTGCTTGAGCGCAAGCTCCGACATCAGCATATAGGGTACAAGGCTACCGCCGCTGCTACGCTG
Organism: uncultured Zhongshania sp.; assembly: GCF_963975605.1. Lineage (NCBI taxonomy): Bacteria > Pseudomonadati > Pseudomonadota > Gammaproteobacteria > Cellvibrionales > Spongiibacteraceae > Zhongshania > uncultured Zhongshania sp. The sequence continues at coordinate 120,871 of NZ_CAXBHN010000010.1, forward strand.
TTCTGCACTGCGGGCCAGAAGGTCGTTCGGAAAAGACAGAAAACGGCCGTTGCGGTCAACGGCAAACGCATAGCCGCCAAACTCTCGAGTCGCAGCCGAAAGGATTTCCCGCAGGCCCTCTAGACGCAAATCCACAGTGGCAACGCCCAGCAGCTCTCCATCGCGGTGAATCGGCGTAGAGACGGTAACCATGGGCTGAAGTGTGTGTGGGTCAATATAGGATTCCGACCAATATTCCATGCCGGGCGCTAAATAACGGGCGGGAACGTACCATTCTTCGTTGTGATAGCCCGGCCCGCCGGGCAGGTTGTAGTCGTTATAAAAAAGCAGTGTGCCACTCGCATCTCGGCCCCAAAAAAAGCTCTTGCGCTCGCTGTCGGCATCCAGCTTATAGGGCTCCGGCCAGATTCCGCCGCCGGCGATAAGATTCCCGCTGGGAATATCCAGCATTTCCCGAATGGCTGACAGCTCAACGCGACCATCGTAGGCTTCAAGCGCCAAATTGGCCATGGCTTTCACCAGTGTCGATGCCATCAGGGTGCGGCGTTCCAGCTCTGCCAGCACTTGTACGCCGGCATCTGAGACCTTGGACTGAGCCTGCTGTTGGATAAGATCCTCACCCAGTGTCTGGGCTACCACAGCCAAGATCAGCACAATAAATAGGAATAGCGCCAGAAAGCTGGCAACGATTCGGAATTGCAGGGTGTGATACCAGTATACGCGGTACTCGGATGTCACTACAGAAGCTGTCTTATTCGGCCTCGCCTCGGTATAGGGCGCCACCTTTGTATCTAGCTTGTTGGACGGGCTGAGAAGTTTCACGTCAAATCATCCCTGGCTTGCCGCAGTCGACCCTTGTCGACAACGTCGATTTCTCGCACATGACGGGCGAGCCACCACGGTGCTTGATTCGAAACGGAGCGGTGGAAAAGGCAAGGAAGCCACCGCTTAGACGCCTGCTTCGCCTCAGGCGTGTATGCGCAAACCTCTAGCGCAAATACGATTAAAACGCCTCGTTAGTAAAAAGACTATGCGTAAAAGTACGAGTACGACTGCTTGGCGATCCCAGCGAGCAAGACCTCAATAAGGTGCGCGGGCTTCTATAGCGATGGGCATGCGGTTCAAGGTTTAGGGAATACCGTTATGAATGTGAACAGAATCAATAGCTTCCAGCTCAATCCCATAAAAATCTCCCAACAAACGAAGGTAGCCGGACTCAATCTCAACTTGATCGATGGTAATGCGATGTCGCCCATAAATTGAGATCGGCTAAACTCGTGATATAAAATAATTTGCCGTGAAGCCCATCGAGGTCATATAGGATTCTAGTCTCAGCTTCCATTTCTAACCAATTTCAGGTGCCATCGTTTTCTCAATATTTCTTAAAATATCACGCCACGAAACCATGCCAACGATATACTCGCCATCCCTAACAATCGGTATGCACGATATGTTATTTTTATTGAAAATACGTATGGCATCATAGACTGATGATTCTTCATCTGACGTTATAGGTTGTCGAGTCATAATTTGGTGAACTTTTTTATTGAGTGTCGCCATATCCTTACTTGTAGCTGCCATAGTGCCTATATTCGGACTAATCGACTTGAGCAAATCTCTATCCGAAATGATGCCATACAATTTCCCGTCATGAACGACCGCAAGGTGATGGAAATTCGTTTTATCAAACAACTCCTTTACCACTTTTAAATTGTCATCCAATTCCACTGTGACAACATTCTTACTCATTATGTCTTTTATTTTGTAAACGCTCAATAAACCCCATCTAATATCGTTGCCGCCTAGAAGCTACTCT